>JADJNU010000020.1 GCA_016714165.1 Bdellovibrionales bacterium | reverse complement strand
TCGCGTCTTATCAATTTCTCTCACGGCAATTGAAAATAGGGCTCTGCCGTCAAAAACTCCTAATGTCCATTTGAATCCTCCTTTGAGGATACTCATTCAATCCGGGAAATAATGCTGAAAGCCAGCTCTGAGAAAAGCTATCAAACACATTGTCCCATTTTCAGCTCCATGAAAAGCCTGTCGTATATCCTCTCTTCGTAATACGCTTCCAAGGCCTTTCGATGCGATTTGATGAAAAATCAGATGTGATAAAGGGATCGGGCAACAGGTCGGAATTCCTGGAAAGCAACTAGGTATGGCTTGATGGATCTCCGTCCGTTTGCAAACCTGTTTTTAAAGCATTCTTTCGCAGATAGTCTATCAAAAAAGGAGTGTATCTGTTGCCTCTATTATGGCGCAACAAACCTTGAGCGCAAAGCCTCGAGAATAATCAACACCACATTCTCAAGGAGTCGGAGCGGACGCCCAGGTTACATTTGTGGGGAGATATTTATCCAACTCCAATTTTCGAAAGACTCTCAACGCGCTGACGGATCTGGAGTCCCTTTTGATCGTATCATGGCAAAGGTAGAATTCAGCGCCAAGACCCCCCAGTTCATCCTGAGAAAATGAAAGCATTCGTCGATTTCAAAGGCTTGAGCCCACAACCACCACGCGCAGATAAGGCCATAGGGTTGCCAAAATAAGGTATTCAAAATGGGATGAACCCTTCGATATTTTTTGAAGGAACGAATGCAGGAAAAACCGGTATAACAATAGGTCAGGTCACCACCGCCGCAAGCGACAAATACCATTAAAGCACAATCACTTGAACAGCTTGATTCTGGAGTCTCAGCTATCCTAGAAATTCAATCGTGCTTTTTTGCCTGTCAATTGATAGAGCTTCGATATCAGCCAAATTCAAAGAGATAAACAACAAATTAACAACAATAAAAAGGAAAGGGCCAAAGCCTTTAGGTAGCCCTTCTGGTGCCATATTTGCTCATAAGGAAAACAAACACCGGAAGATTTGAAAAGAATGATTGCAACCAATCAAACTCTTAAACCTAGTAGAAAAGACTCCAGCCACCCTTATTTGAAAAGCCAGTGAATAGACCTCCTGTTATAAATGTAAAATCAATCTAACCAAGGCATAGACAACAAGCAAAGATGAGAGAAGAAGAAGACTTTTAAGAAACGGGAATTTTGAGGTTTTCAAATCGCTATTCTCTCTACGCTTGATTTTTATCAGCGCAGCAGCCCCTTTTCAAAATCAAGACTCTGCTCTGCCTCTGACCCAAGAGTAAAACAGCACGCTGTAGGGTTCGCCCTGAACGGCTGAAAACTCTTTTCTGGTCGTCTTCTACCAGGTCAGGAGCAATGCGTCAGCATTTATCAAGGCGGGGCCGCACCAATAACAGATCCCGAAAATAGGAGAAAAACCTCTCGCGATCATGGCTGACGAGCGTCAAAATGAAGGCTTCGGTGTTCTGTCACAAGTTTTTGTACCCGCTTGCATCAAAAGATTTCCCATCTGAACCCCCTACATAGTGTCCTTTGATCGACCACTGATAATCATTAAACTCGATCCAGTACCGCAAAATAGCCGGACTATAAGGATCAACAAAAAAACTAGAATTATTCACTTCCGACAGTATGACTTCCGAACCAGGGATCAAATACTTTCTCAATTCTCGAAGAAGAAGTGAGAGTGGTCCGCACATGCTCCAAAAACCAACATAAAAAGGTCCATCAAAAGTCCGTCCCCTTTAGGATCGCGAGGTCTCTGGGCATCGGACTGATGCAGCTCAGCCTGGTTGTCCAGAAGCTCCTGGGCCAAGGTCTCTCTCGCTACTCTGAGCTGGTCTTCGGAAATATCGATACCCACCAATTTTTTAATCGAAGAAAATCTCTTCAAAAGAATTTTACTTTGCGCACCAATGCCACATCCGACCTCAAGCAAGCTTGTGTCTCTCTTGAACTCCACTCCTTCATAAACATAGGGTTCAAGAAGGCGGGCCTGGTCTTCCAATCGAGCTTGCTCTTCTGATGTGTAACCAAGGAATATTTTTGATTTTGACACACTCTACCTCTCAAAAGAGAAAAAACCATTTTGCACATCTTTTGGCCAATAACTCGCAATACCATTATGCTCAACAGCCAAGAAGAAAGCCAAAAGGACCACGTGACCACTAATTTTGACTTGATTCTGTTGCCAGACTCATCGCCTAGCGCAATCCTCCGGAAATATATATACGGTGGAAAATACACAAACAGATGATTTTAGTTTTGTTAAGGAATTGAAAATTTTGCCAATTTTCGCCTTAATTTAAGGTAGTTGGGGCTGCGTTGGTCAACCACTCCTTTCGAGCAATCCATCGCCTGACGACCCCTTCTCGGTTAAAATTTGATCCATCCGTCTGACTTCAGCAACCAGATCCAAGCATGCAGCCCCTTCCCTTCAAAACAAAGATGGACAAGCAGGGCTTATGACCAGCTCCATCACCCCAAGAATCGAATTGTTCCCAATCCCTTGGTTCTTCATGGTCCTTTGAGACCTCAAAGTTGTTATATTTGACCCCAAAGGCATTGCTGAGAGCTCACGCTGGCGAGTCTATTACAATGGCTATGAAGTCACCCACCAGCTCGTACCGACTGTCAATGAGGTAGAATCCATCTCCCGCAAGGAATGGACTCTGGAATTTAAAAATCTGAGGGTTCGAGCTGAAAAGGATAACCATATTCAATTCGCCTCTTTCACAAGCCCAAATCAACCTCCTGTTATTCGGTCTTGGCTGCTTCCCGAATGCCAGAGAGTGGATCAGACCAGCAGATTGCAACCACTACCGAGGACTTTACTCTTTCTGAGCTAATCTACTTGACAGAATCGACAGACTGTCTCACGACTTCAATTTTAATCCGAGCCTTCTTGCGGCCTCGTCGCAGGGAATCAGCATTCAATCCTCAAGCCAACCGTTGTTAAAAAGCCATTGGACTCACCCGATGAGCTCCTATCGCCGATTTGGAAATTGCTCGTTTTCAACCCTACTTGGCCCAGGTCGCCTCGGATCAGCCGTTTTCCCGCCGGAATTGTTAGGGTCTGATTAACGCGAAAGCTCACGGCCAGAGTGATTGGCGCCTCAATCCTGGAACTGTCGCTCCGGGAGGACTGACATTCCTTAATTCTTGCCGATTATTGGGCGGACGATCTGTCTTTTCACAACTCAAGCAGAATTCCGCGTTTCCAAGCAACTCGCCACCCAAATTATTTTGGCCTCCTACCAGTCGAAGGGCTTACGTGTAAAAGGCTACTTGAAAATAATCAAAATTTTTTGGCCTCAGAGAATTTAATCGAGGCACGAAAGTACGTTATCGAGTGAGTAGTTACTGTACCATTTTTCAAATCGAGAGGATCTCTATGCGAAATCGACCCTAAAATCCTCCTTGCATCCGCCATCATATTTTTAGGCATCTGATCTCACTGCCTGTGCAAGTGACTCTCCCTTTATGGCCACGCCATTGTTGAACTCGTTCAAATGTTAACAAAAATCTCTTTGTTGAATCTCCTCGTCGCTCTCTCCCTTGTCCTGAATATCCCATTCATCCTTCGCGCTTCGCGCTGGCTCTCGCTGAGCCTTCCTTTCTCTCTCATTGCCATAGGTTGGAACAATTGGGTGTAGTTTTGCATCTGTCGGGCATGATTTCTCCCCCTCAACGACTTGGGTGGCGACCTTGCTATTTGCCTTGCTTTGCGGGTTTGTGTCTCTTCCCGTTGTTTGGAATCTAATAAAAAATCCCGAACAGCGCTGGTGGCTTCAGGCTGTCCGAAAAGCCATTTCCCTTCCCATGACCCTTGAGCCCGTTCGAGGATCGAGCATAGACATGAGAACCTTTGATCTCTGATACCGGAGCTTTCGTCCAGGTCGACGACTGGAGCGAATTTGAGTATCCGATGCGTGAGGGGGATGTGATAAATGTCAAATTCACTATCGGAAGTCTCAATCGAATTAGCTGCTCAGCTCAGATCGTGCGAAGAAACTACGAATCAGGGCACTATCGAGCGGGACTTGGTCTGCGATTTATAGGACTACAGCGAGGGCATCATCGTCTTCTTCGTCAATTTGTCGAGACCCAACCAGACCAGGTCACTCACTAAATATTAACGGATTTTCTTGATTGTTGCTTCGTTCTTGATATGTATGCCTTTCCAAGAAGGAAACTTGATGTCCCATTCCATCTCTATGAGCCCGATCGGGCATATCCAGTCCTGTTTCCCGGAAAAGTTTGGAGTGCCAAAACAGGGACGAATTTCGCCTCACAGTCATGGTGCTATTCATTTTTTGAGAGCACATTGACGGCCTGCCATGACCGCCGGACTGGAATCCTTTTTCTCACTTGGCCAGGGTCCTCTGGCTATTTCATCAGAATAAAAATAAAACTCTTCTCAAGAAGGTTCACCCTCCTCGATTGGGAGGAAAAAAATCGGGGTTTTTCCTCGCGGAGCCCTCATCGACCAAATGCGATCGGAATGACTGTCGTGCAGATTTTGTCGATTGAAGCCGACCGGATATTGATCAGTGGCTTAGATATGGTCGAGGGTACACCTGTATTAGATATAAAGCCTTATATCCCTCAATGGGACTCTTACCCAGAAGCCTCTCTGGATGGCTAAGTCACCAACCCGATTCTGCCCAACAGAATTTTTATCTTCTGCGATGGAAGAGCTCTTCGCTTACGAAAAATCAGACTCGCTCGAAATGCCCGCTTCAGAGGTTCTCCACGCCATCAGAGAATGTCTCAGCACGGATCCGCGACCACCCGCCTACAAGAAAATGGATCAAACAAAGTAGATGAGTGAAAAACCGATTTACGCTTTTCAGATCTATGGTTTAGACGTCAAGTTTCGCAAATGGGACAATGGATTTTGGTTACAAGAATTGATAAAATGAGAAACGAAGAGAGCAGAGCCACAGGACCCAGCCACAATGCAACTTGAATCCCCATCTCATCGCTAAGGCGGCCCAATCCATAATGCATTATGACGGTCATCAAGGTTCCAAAAGATATCGCGACCGAAAACGCGCGACTGGCTTGTTTTCCAAAAACTTGAGCAATCGTTTCAATGAACACTGGAAAGAAGGGCCCCAAGCTCAGGCCGCATAAAATTAGGAAGACGGGATCATAACTGAGCCCCAGGCCGTAAAAGAGGGTAGAAAAAATCAGACAATATGAGAGCACATGACGACTGGAGCTCTTGAGTAAACCGGGACCCACAAAAAAACAAGTCGACTCAAAAAACATCAAAAGAAAAAAACAAGTGAGGGCATTTGCCGAACTCGCGTCCGACCATTGGGTTACTTGCTTCAGATAAAGCACCATTCGCGTGGTCAGTGACAGTTCTCCAACAAGGTAGGTTGCCAATATCATGGCCATCCAAAGGCTCAATCTTCTTGAAATCCCCATTTGATTTGCTCTCCTGCCCTCACCTTTGCCCTCCGAAGAACTTTCCTGTCCAATGCCTTTAATTCCTTTGATGCCTTTGTCAGGAGATGAGCTTACGGTTGGGAATTTCGCAATCCTCTTCCTCTAGAAAAGTGAAAAAACGAAAAAATTAATATTATAAAGGGAATCCCGCTAAACAAAAAAACAATCTTGGTCCAGGGATAATTAGCCCGATAGGCGTAGGAGAAGGTGAGAGGAGCTAAAAAGGAGGCCATCCCATAATTGCTATGAAGACCAGAAAAAGGCGTTCCAGTGCGATTCTGGTGAACTTTCCTGAATAAGCACGTGTTGAGCAACCGATCCAATTCCTGACCAATTCCCAGAACTCCGGAGGCGACCAGTACAGAAATATAGTTTCCGCCAAGACCCAAACCCAGAAATCCAAGACCCAAAAAATAAACTTCCCGCAAAACGCGCATCGATCCCGCCAACGGAATCAACCACCGACAGGAGTAGCTCGCGATAAAGCTCAGCAGAGAGGTCACAGAAAATAGCCAAGAGCCTGAGGTATCCGTCAGGTGAAGGTCTTGTAGCACTAAGGGAAAAAAAGGACCACGAGCATTATCTAAAAAACCAAGGGCAAACAATGAGGCATACGCAAAAAGAACACAGGACCACCGCAGTTCCACATTGCGCATTTCTAGCCAGAGCCGCATGTTTGACTTCATCCTTTTCATCCGCAACAAATCGACTACCATCGTCATGAAAGCCGATAAAATATGGGTTTGATCTCTCCGTCAAAAATTGCCACAATAGCCCCGGATTTAAACTTAACTAGATTTTGTTGACATGAGCACGGGCACGGGCAGATTCAGAGTACACCAAGTGAACTGACACCACATCTCGTATTTCACCTTAAGATGGAGATTTATTCGTGGGCACGACTGTTGATGCAATGACTCCGGGAGGAGACTATTCACCAAAGCGCCACTTTGGAGGCCAACTCCCCGAAAATATCGGAATCTTTCTGCGTTTTGCCTTGGATCCAACGTTTTATTAATCTTGGTGGTGAACATCAAATTTGTTGTACCTCTGAAGAGTATGGCAATTCCATTCGTTCCACCTTTGGAAGAATTCTAAAGGTGAGCAACACGACTGATCCAGACAAAGTACAAAATGCCTCAAGCCTCATGAGAGTTCGGCGACAGATGCTAAAGGGAAGATGCGCCTTGCTCCAGATGTAAAACTGTAGAAAAGGTGCGAAGGAAGAAGCAGACGACAAATCGAAAAGTGGCGATTCGCTGACAGAATTGCTGAAATCATAAAAATACTAATAAACGTGGACGAACGACAATCCTTCCCTCTTATCTGGACCTCCGACTTGGAAACTTCTGCAATCTTGTTTGTCGCATGTGCAATCCGAGAGCAAGCAGAAAATGGTCTCTTGAATGGAATCGGGTCAAATTGACCTGGGAAAAACTCATTTTATTAGTGGCGCTATAAATATGACTGGTATCGGACAGAAAAGTTTCAAACCCTTTCTCAAGGCACTCCTTCCCCATATCAGGAATTTTCATGTGGCTGGAGGAGAACCTCTCATTATTCCTGAGACGCTGGAACTCTTAAAGGAACTACAAAGAACGGGCATTTCTCGTAGCACGGAAGTTTCTTTTAACACAAACCTCACAGTCCTGAATCAGGATCTTCTGAAGTGCTTGCAAACTTTCAAAAGAGTTTTCTTTTATGTCAGTGTTGATGCTTACGGCGAACTGAACGACTACATACACTACCCAAGTAAATGGACAAAGATTGTCGATCGGGTTCATGAAATCTCGAGCTGGGCGAAGGACTCTCCCTTTGTCATCCAGTTTAATGTGACCGTACAGATTTACAACATTCTGAGACTGGACGAACTCATCGACTGGATTCAGTCTCTTGATTTGCCTGGAGTCGGCAACGTTCCCAATCTCACTATCCTAAACAATCCGAGCTACTATGATATTCGCAATCTCCCCCCAAATCTCAAACAGGAAGTCAAAGAAACCATTGCAAAGAAAAGATTCGATTGGCTCTCAGCAGCTCCCACTTATGCGCGAGAAAGTTTTGCAGCCACACTGGATTCGATTGTTGAACATTTGAAATTTCCTGCCTCAAGTCGCTGGACCTTCTCCCACTTTCAATCCGTGACAGCCGCTTTGGACGCATCCAGAAAGCAAAACCTAGAAAGTCATCTTCCGGAATTAGTAGGCCCCCCAAGGCAGGGATTGCACGAACCTCATCAGGCTCCGTTAGGAGCCCCACAGATCTGCTTTAAACTATGAACGGTTTTCGTTTCCAGCTGCTTGACGATGGTGTCCGCCCCGCCCACCAAAAGTCACTTATCGTTGCAACTGGATGGCCATCAGTTGATATCTGGCCGATTCACCAGCTCTTCTCCCCAGCCCCTGAGAAACGACAAGAATTTCTTTAATGGGAATTGCAAAACCTAAATCAACCACAAGTTCGTCACCACTCATTATAGGACCATGGAGCTCTGACAGCGAACGTCTGCTTCCGTCTCGGAGAACAGCAACAACCTCAATGATCTCTGTTGATCCAGCAGCACACGAAATCTTTATTCCAACAATATTGTTTCTATTTACTGGAAATGAAACCCGACGCTGGCTCTGGCCAAAAATTTCGTCAAGGCCTAAATCTAGAGAAACCTCGTGAAACGGCTGAGATTGCTCTTGGAATTACAGAAATAAGTGTCACCCCCATATTTTTCTACGTGGTGAGTAGCGGCCTCAGGCGGAGTAGCTCTGGGCGTATGGCTTTTTAGGCGGGGCAGCAATCTCCACTTCAATCTCTTTGTAACTTAGACTGCATACAGACTCAATTTCGGGTTCAGGCACACTCTGTGGCTCCTCCACCAGTTCAGGCTCCTGCACCAGTTCGGGCCTGACGCTAGCTCAGTGACTCCTGCAACCTGTGATGAATCTTTAAATCAATCCGCAAGCTTCCAAAATTTTGTTGATTACCTTAAGATGAAGAACAGCACTCGAATAATAAAGTGCCCCCTCAACTGGATTTCCCAAGCTCCCCCTTGATCGACGTCTTCTGTATTTACCAGCTCTACCTGATCATAGCTTTCACGTTCTTTAGACAAGAAAGATCCACGCGCCTTTGGTATTGATTTAATGGTCAGCGAGTTCAGGTCCAACAAAGCTCGGCTTGAGCCTTCCATCGAAATGATTTGGCCACTATGACCACTTTTCGATAACATAAGATCCAAACCGGGGCAAGCGGATATCGACGGCTGTCTTCTTGATTTAACTGAATTTCGGCCGTCCTTCTTGTTTCTGATTCTACCTCCATATCTCCATAGTCCAAAACCAACAGAAACACCTGATGCTGAGATGAGAAAAGGACCTGATTTACCTCTTTAGCATGACATTGGCTATTGTAAAAACAATCCTACACAAAAGCAACTAAACAGAATATCCATTTCATGAGTTCCAAGCTCCATAGGGATAACAGACAACATAGGTGAGCGAAACATGAAGCACCAATCATGCCACGGCCTTCTTTAAAGAAAGCTGAAAACAGAACAACTCAGATGGGCGTCTCGTGAAAAAATTCACTCTGAGTGAAAACAAGAACGACACGATTTAGTCTGAAGTTTGAAGGACGTCAAAATAGACAACGCCTCCTTTTGGAGTGCGCCTTCACCAAGTAAATCGATCGCGCATAGAGAATTTATAAAAGTCTTCGACACAGCCCGATCATTTTTCCGTGGTGATTCTCCAGTGTGCCAATTCTCCATACATTTTTACACCGCGGTCGTCGAGCCAATTCTCCTGAGGGATTGACTCCGCCAAGAGGCGTTGTCTAGCAGAAAAATCTGATCCACCTCATGTAATTTCAGAGTCCGGAGTCCATTTTGTCTTTGAGCTACTTGATGCAGCAAACTCCGCGATGGTCGCGCTTGATTCCGCCGAATCTCACTGAACAAGGAAACAAACATTCATACGTTCTCGTTGGTCCACTTAAATTAATGCTACATTTCAAAGCCCTATGAAAATCTGATCCAGCTTGGTGCCCTATTGGTTCGAGGCATTGGGTGCCAAAAAATTGAGGAAACAGCCGAGAAGGAACTCTGGCCAAACCAGAACCGATCCTCCTGAAAAACTTGCCTCTAATAGCAATCGGGGTATTTTTAAACCCATTTTTATTCGATAATCCTCTGCCCGATCTTCTGCGAAAATAGTACCAAAGAACATCCGGCAATACCCAGGAGCTTTCTACCAAGTGTTAAATAAGTGGATTGGAGTTTCTAAACCATGTGGACCTGGCACTGGAGACGAGCTAAAAAAATGGCCACTTCCATTAGGTCCATTTCCAGCCCTGCAACTGCTCAGTGATGGACTGTCTTTCTTGCTTCATTGCATCATTCAGGATTAAATTTAAAAACTCCTCCCTGAAAGACCTTGGCAAAGTCCCAAACAGATTTTCCAGCCAGATGATAAACTGAGAACGCCTTTGCGATCGCCCGTTCGACAACCGCCCACTTGAGCCTTACAACGGTAACTCTTCGATCCACCAGGCCCAAAAATCTGAAACATATTCAATAATATTTACGAGGGAGGGTGAACATCCGGGATACGTTTGATGCGGACCAGAGTATGCCGCCATTCTGATTTCAACAAACACGAGTGGGCATAGTATTGAGAACATCAGCATTGATCTTAATACGCATTCTGCTCGCCACTCAGCGCCTCATTTCGGTGTTTTTCTTCTCAATGGACCAACCACCTGGGGAATACAAAAACAGATCCCCTCCGATAGTTAATGTAAAATTGTAACAGTTCCAGTTGAAAACAGTGGTGTTCGATCAAGAGTGGATTGAGCTAAAAACAAGATCTCTGCTAAGACCACGTTGCTTGGCGGTTGGCCCATGCTCCGATTGTACGGACGCGAGTTTAAAACCCAATAAAGCGGCGAATAAACACATCTAGCATCAAAGCAACAGGCCGGGCAATGGGGTCTCCTAACCGCCGTCAACGAGGCTGTGCTGATGGCTCCTACCAAACTAAGGGTGGGAGTGGGTCTTGAAAAACACCCAATCAAAACTGATTAACCGCCATTCTGCTGGACATTCTTCAGTGCCATTAGCGGCTTTCTTGCCGCGGTATTGTATCATCTGTTTTTCTGATTTCACTTGACGGGCTACAAACATCGCGATATGCGGTCTGGGTTATTATCTGGGCGCTCTCATTGCTGGCTTTTTTATCGGCTGACCTATCACCACTTCGGTAAAAATGTGGCGGCAGGAAATAATCTGATTCCTGATGAAATTCCATGATCCAAAGAAAGTAATTCCCGTCCATATGGCTCCTTTATTCTTGTGGGAAACAATCCTTACTCATTTGTTTGGCGGCTCAGCAGGCTGCAAGGAACAGTTGTACAGTTGGGCCCTCGCCTTCGGACCAACTGACAGGTTTCTTTAGACCGGAGCCCGAGGAGCGAAAGATTCTGTTTGCCGGGGTGAGCTGGAGCTGGGTTTGGTGCCGCTACAGCACCGCGGCCGGAGTGGTGTTCGGGTATGGAAGTGATTAATGTCGGTAAGCTCAGGCTTTTGCCTGGTTTGAGTGTTTCGTCGCCTCCTTTG
>JADJNU010000019.1 GCA_016714165.1 Bdellovibrionales bacterium | reverse complement strand
CGACAAATACCAATAATACACAATCACTTGAACAGCTTGATTCCCGATATCTCTATTAATTTCAAAAATTCTATCGTGCTTCTTTACCCGTCAATTGATAGAGCCTGATATCAGCCAAATTCAAAGAGATAAACAAATAAATTAATAACAACAGCAAGCGAAAGAGTCAAAGCTTAGGTAGCTCTTCAAGCTGCCATTTGCTCGGTAAGGAAAATACAACACCGGAAGATTTGAAAGAACGATTGGCAACCAAATCAAACCTTAAAACCGAAGAAAAAGACTCCACAACCCTTTATTTGAAAAGCCCAAGATCCCTGTTATAAACGTAAAAACACCAATTCAACCAAGTCAGATAGGACAGCAAGCAAAGATGAGAGAAGAAGACTTCTTTATGCAAACGGGAATTTTTGGAGGTTTTCAAATCATATTCTCTCTACGCTTGATTTTACCAAAGCGCAGCAAATCCCTTCAAAATCAAGACTTGCTCAGCTTCCTACCCCCAAAGAGTAAAACAGTTAATGCCGGAGGGTTCGCCCTGAACGGCTGAAACCTTTTTTCACGTCTTCTATCAGGTCAGGAGCAATGCGCTTATCATTTATCAAGGCGGGAGCTGCACTTAATAACAGATCCTAAAAATAGAAAAACCTCTCGCGATCATGCGGCTGATTTTGAGCGTCAAAATGAAGACTTCCTGTGTTAACTCAATGATATTATTATACTCCCGCTTGCATCACATTTCCTATCTGAACTCCGGGACATAGGGGTGTCCTTTGATCGACCACTGATAATCATTGAACTCGATCCAGTACCGCAAAATAGCCGGACCAAGGGGATCAACAAAAACTAGAATTATTCACTTCGAAAAAGTATGACTTCAATCCGATCAATACTTTCTCAATTCTCGAAGAACAGAGAGGGTCCGGCACATGCTCCAAAAACCAAATATAAAAGGCTCCATCAAAAGTCTGTCCCTTTAGAATCGCGAGGTCTCTGCATCGGACTGATGTGCAGCCTGGCCGGAGTTGTCCAGAAGCCCTGGGCCAAGGTCTCTCTCGCTACTCTTGAGCTGGTCTTCGGAAATATCGATACCCACCAATTTTTTAATCGAAGAAAATCTTCAAAAGAATTTTACTTTGCGGGCACCACGCCACATCCGACCTCAAGCAAAGCTTGTGTCTCTTGAACCCACCTTCATAAACATAGGTCCAAGAAGGCGCTTTTCTGGAGTCTTCCAATCGAGCTTGCTCTTCTGATGTGTAACCATGAAGATATTTTGATTTTGACACACTCTACCTCTCAAAAAGAGAAAGAACTATTTTGCACATCTTTTGGCCAATAACTGCAATACCATTATGCGCTCAGCAGCCAAGAAAGCCAAAGGACCACACCACTAGTTTTGAGCTTAGATTCTGTTGCCAGACTCATCGCCTAGCGCAATCCTCCGATACATATACGGTGGAAAATACGCAAACAGATGATTTTTTTAGTTTGTTAAGGAATTGGTACCTTAAACAATTTTCGCCTTCCCAAGTAGTTGGGGCTATGTTGGACCAACCACTTTTGGAGCAACTGCTATTTGACGACTCCTTCTCAGTTAAAATTTGATCCATCAGGTGATCTAGCAGCCGATCCATGGATGTAATCTCCTTCATTTCCAACAAAGATGGACAAGTATGGCTTCCATGCACCAGCCCACCACCTCAAAAATCGAATTGTTCCCAATCGCCAGGTTCTTCATGGTCGCCGAGATCTCAAGGTTGTTATATTTGATCCCAAAGGCATTGCTGAGAATCACGCTGGCGAGTCTATTAACGTGGCTATGAAGCTTCACCTACCAACTTGGTACCGACTGTCAATGAAGCAGAATCCATCTCTCGCAAAAAAGGAATGGACTCTGGAATTTAAAAATCTGAGAGTTCGAGCTGAAAAGGATAACCATATTCACCAAGTTTGTCACAAGCCCAAATCAACCTCCTGTTATTCGGTCTTGGCTGCCTCCGAATGCCAAATGGACTGTCAGATACAGCAGATTGCAACCACCGAGGACTTTACCTTTCAGCTAAATTCATTTGACCGAATCGACAGACTGTCTCCTGCGACTTCTCAATTTAACTTGAGCCTTCTTGCAGGCCTCGTCATGCAGGAATCAACATTCAACCTCTGGTACACGTTGGGCTAAGGCCATTCTATCCCACCGGTAGGTAACTTTATCGCCGATTTGGAAATTGCCTGTTTCCAACCTCATCGGCCTCAGGTCCGCCTCGATCAGCCGTTTTCCCGCCGGGGTTGTTATAACTGATTAACGCCGGAAAGCTCACGGCAAGAGATGATTGGCGCCTCAATCCTGAACCATCGCTCCGGGAGGTTTGACATTCCTTAATTATCTTGCCGATTTTACAAGTGATCGACCCTGTCTTTTCACAACTCAGGCAGAATTCCGCGTTTCCAAAGCAACCTACCACCCAAATTATTTTCCAGCCTCCTACCAGTCAGGCGCTTCACGTAAAAAGGCCTCACTTGAAAATAATCAAAATTTTTAGCCTCAGAGAATTTAATCGAGGCGCGAAAAATACGTCGCCTGGAGTGAGTAGTTACTGTTACCATTTTTTCAAATCGAGAGGATCTTCATGCGAAATCGCCCTAAAATCCTCTCTTGCCATCACCTTCATATTTTTAGGCATCAAGTAGTCTCACCTGCCTGTGCAAGTAGTTTCCTTATGGCCACGCCATTGATGAACTCGTTCAAATGTTAACAAAATTTTCGTTAAGTCTCCTTGTCGTGCTCTTCTCCCTTGTCCTGGAATCATTTCATCCTTCGTAAGCCGCGCTGGCTCTCGCGATGCCTTCCTTTCTCTCATTGCCATAGGTTGGAAACAACGGTGGTTGCATCTGTCATCAATGATTTCTCCCCTCAACGACTTGGGTATGACCTTGCTATTTGCCTTGCTTTGCGGGTTTGTGTCTTCCCGTTGTTTGGAATTCCATTGAAAATCCCGAACAGCGCTGGTGGCTTCAGGCTGTCCGAAAAGCCATTTCCTTCCCACATCTCGAGCCTGTTCGAGGATCGGTTATAGACATGAGAACCTTTGATCTCTAAATACCGGAGCGGTTGTCCAGGTCGACGACTGGGGCGAATTCTGAGTATCCGATGCGCGAGGGAGATGTGATAAATGTCAAAATTCATTTAATGGAACTCTCAATCGAATTAGCTGCTCCCTTTTTACCGGTTCAAAGAACCCACGAATCAGGGCACTATCCAGCGGGACTTGGTCTGTGATTTATAGGACTACAGCGAGGGCATCATCGTCTCTTCTTGTCAATTTGTCGAGACCCAACCAGATCAGGTCACTCACTCAAATATTAACTGATTTTCTTGATTGTTGCTTCGTTCTTGATATGTATGCTCTTTTCAAGAAGGAAACTTGATGTCCTATTCCATCTCTATGAGCCCGATCGGGCATATCTAGTCCTGTTTCCTCGGAAAAAGTTTGGAGTGCCAAAACAGGGACTACTTCTTGTCTCAGTCATGGTGCTATTCATTTTTCAGAGCACATTGACGGGGCCTGCCGCTGACCGCCGGACTGGAATCCTTTTCTCACTTGTGGCCCTCTGGCTATTTCATCGAATAAAAATAAAACTCTTCTCAAGAAGGTTCACCCTCCTCGATTGGGAAGGAAAAAATTTGGGGTTTTTGCCTGCGGAGCCCTCATCGACCAAATGCGATAGGTATGACTGTCGTTCAAATTTTGTCGATTGAATAAACCGGATATTGATCAGTGGCTTAGATATGGTCGAGGGCACCTGTATTGATATAAAGCCTTATATCCCCAGTGGACTCTTACCTGCAAGCTCCCTCTGGATGGCTAAGTCACCAACCCGATTCATTCTGCCCAACAGAATTTCATCTTCTGCGATGGAAGAGCTCTTCGCTTTACGAAAAATCAGACTCGCTCGAAATGCCTGCTTCAGGAGGTTCTCCACGCCATCAGAGAATGTCTCAGCACGGATCCACGACCACCCGCCTACAAGAAATGGAACAAAACAAGGCAGATGAGAAAAACCGATGCGCTTTTCAGATCTATGGATTAGACGTCAAGTTTCGCAAATGGGACAATGGATTTTTGGTTACAAGAATTGATAAAATGAGAAACGAAGAGAGCAGAGCCATTATGTGACCCAGCCATAACAGTCGCAACTGAATCCCCATCTCATCGTTGAGGCGGCCCAAGCTATAATGTATTATGACGGTCATCAAGGTTCCAAAAGATTTCGCATCCTGAAACACACCACCCGCTTGTTTTCCAACCACGACATCCGTTTACCAGAATACTGGAAAGAAGGGCCCCAAGCTCAGGCCGCATAAAATTAGGAAGACGTGGATCATAACGAGCCCCAGGCCGTAAAAGAGGGAGAAAAATCAGCCAATATGAGAGCACATGACGACTGGAGCTCTTGAGTAAACCGGGCACCCACAAAAAACAAGTCGACTCAAAAACATCAAAAGAAAAACAAGTGAGGGCATTTGCCGAACCCGCGTCCGACCATTAAGCTAGCTTCCGCTTCAGATAAAGCACTATTCGCGTGGTCAGTGACAGCTCTCAACAAGGTAGGTTGCCACTATCATGGCCATCCAAAGGCTCTGTCTTCTTTGAAATCCCCATTTGATTTGCTCTCCTCTGCTCTCACCTTGCTCCTCCGAAGAACTTTCCTGTCCAATGCCATTAATGCGATAATTCCTTTGATGCCTTTGAGCCCTTGTCAGGAGATGAGCTTAGGGCTTGAATTTCGCAATCCTCTTCCTCTAGAAAAGGAAATAGCGAAAAAGTTCAATATTATAAAGGGAATCCCGCTAAACAAAAAAACAATCTTGGTCCAGGGATAATTTAGCCCGATAGCGTAGGAGAAGGTGAGAGGAGCTAAAAAGGAGGCCATCCCATAATTGCTATGGAAGGCCATCTTGAGAAAGGCGTTCCAATGGATTCTGGGTGAACTTTCCTGAATAAGCACGTGCTGAGCAACCGATCCAATTCCCTGACCAATTCCTAGAACTCCGGAGGCGACCAGGACAGAAATATAGTTTCCGCCAAGACCTAAACCCACACATCCAAGACCCATAAAAAATAAACTTCCCCGCAAAACGCGCATCGATCCCCTACAACGGAATCAACCACCGACAGGAGTAGCTCGCCATAAAGCTCAGCAGAGAGGTCAGCAGAAAATAGCCAAGAGCCCAGGTATCCGGTCGTGGTGAAGGTCTTTTGCAGCACTAAGGGTAAAAGGGACCACGAGCATTATCTAAAACCAAGGGTAAAACAATGAGGCATACGCAAAAGAACACAGGACCACCGCAGTTCCATATTACGCATTTCTTGCGAGCCGCATGTTTGACTTCATCCTTTCATCCGCAACAATCGACTACCATCGTCATGAAAGCCGATAAAATATGGGCTTGATCTTCCGTCAAAATTGCCAATAGCCCCGGATTTAAACTTAACTAGATTTTGTTGGCACGAGCACGAGCACGGGCACGGCCAATTCAGAGCAAGTATACCAAGTGAAACTGACACCACATCTCGTATTTCACCTTAAGATGGAGATTTATATTCGTGGGAACGAATGTTGATGACTCCGAGGAGACTATTCACCAAAACGCCACTTTGAAGGGCCAACTCCCCGAAAATATACGGAATCTTTCTGCGTTTTTGCCTTGATCCAACGTTTTATTAATCTTGGTGGTGAACATCAAATTTATTGTACCTCTGAAGAGTATGGAATTCCATTCGTTCCACCTTTGGAAGAATTCTAAAGGTGACAAACGACTGATCCAGACAAAGTTCAAATGCCCAAGCCTCATTGAGGGTTCGGCACGACAGATGCTAAAGGGCAGGTGGCCTGCCGCTTGCTCCAGATGTAAAACTGTAGAAAGTGCGGCGGAAAGAAGCGGACGCCAAATCGAAAACTGGCGATTCGCGGACAGAATTGCTGAAATCATAAAAGTACTAAACAACGTGGACGAACAACAATCCTTCCCTCTTATCTGGACCTCCGACTTGGAAACTTCTGCAATCTTGTTTGTCGCATGTCAATCCGAGAGCAAGCAGAAATGGTCTCTTGAATGGAACCGGGTCCAGATTGACCTTGGGAAAAACTCATTTTTATTAGATGGCGCTATAAATATGACTGGTATCGGAGAGAAAAGTTCAAACCCTTTCAAGGCAATTCTTCCCCATATCAGGAATTTTCATGTGGCTGGAGGAGAACCTCTCATTATTCCTGAGACGCTGAACTCTTAAAGGAACTACAAAGAACGGCATTTCTCGCAGCACGGAAGTTTCTTTTATACACAAACCTTACAGTCCTGAATCAGGAACTACTGAAGTGCTTTGCAAACTTTCAAAAGAGTTTTTTACGCGAGTGTTGGATGCTTACGGTGAACTGAGACTACATACGCTACCCAAGCAAATGGACAAAGATTGTCGATCGTTCATGAAATCTCGAGTTGGGCGAAGGACTCTCCCTTTGTCATCCAGTTTAACGTGACAGTACAGATTTACAACATTCTGAGACTACACGAACTCATCGACTGGATTCAGTCCTTGATTTGACCGGGAGTCGGCAACGTCCCCAATCTCACTATCCTAAACAATCCCAGCTACTATGATATTCGCAATCTCCCCCCAAATCTGGAAACAGGAAGTCACAGAAACTATTGCAAAGGAAAGAGTCGATTGGCTCTCAGCAGCGCCCTCTTATGCGCGAGAAAGTTTTTGCAGCCACACTGGATCGGATTGTTGAACATTTGAAATTTCCTCCCTCAAGTCGCCGGACTTTCTCCCACTTTCAATCCGTGACAGCCGCTCTTGGACGCATCAAGAAAACAAAACCTGAGCCATCTTCCGGAATTAGTAGGCCCTCCAAGGATGGATTGTACCGAATCTCTCATCAGGCTCCGTTAGGAGCCCCACAAATTCTGCTTTCACTCCATGAATGGTTGTTAAATGGGCGAAGCCGTCCTCCCTGCCCCCCCGACCAAAAGTCGCTCATCGTTGCAACTGGATGGCCTTCAGCTGATATCTGGCCGATTCATCAGCTCTTCTCTCCCAGCCCCTGTGAAACGACAAGAATTTCTTTAATGGGATTGCAAAACCCTAAATCAACCGCAAGTTCGTCACCACTCATTATAGGACCATGGAGCTCTGACAGCGAACGTCTGCTTCCGTCCCGAAGCACAGCAACAACCTCAATTATCTCTGTTGATCCAGCAACACACGAAATCTTTACTCCAACAATATTGTTTTTATTTACTGGAAACGAAACCCGACGTTGGCTCTGGCCAAAATTTCGTCAAGGCCTAAATCTAGAGAAACCTCGTGATACGGCTGGGATTGCTCTTTGGAATTACAGAAACAAGTGTCACCCCCAATTTTTTCGAGGCGGAGCAGCCCTCAGGCGGGACAGTTTCAGGGGGCAGCTTCTAGGCGGAGCAGCTTTAGGCGAGAGCCTTAGGGGGGGCAGCTCTAGGCGGAGCAGCAATCTCCACTTTATCGTTTTTTGCAACTTATTAGGATCAGACACAGGCCAGTTCGGGTTCAGGCACTGGTTCGGGCGCCGGCTGATCTCCACCAGTTCAGGCGCCTGCACCAGGAGGCCTCTGGCTCCGTCGATTGAGCTCGGGCTGCGGGGCTCGCAACCTGCGATGAATCTGAATCAATCCGCAGGCTTCCAAAATTTTGTTGATTACCTTAAGATGAAGAACAGCACTATGAATGATAAAGTGCCCTCAACTGGATTTCCCAAGCTCCCCTTGATCGAGGTCTTCTGTATTTACCAGCTCTACCTGATCATAGCTTTCACGTTCTTTAGACAAGAAAGATCCCCGCGCCTTTGGTATTGATTTAATGGTCAGCGAGTTCAGGTCCAACAAAAGCTCGGCTTGAGCCTTTCCATCAAATGATTTGGCCACTATGACCACTTTTTCGATAACATAAGATCCGAACTGGGCAAGCGGATATCGACGGCTAACCTCTTGATTTAACTGAATTTCGGCTGTTCCTTCTTGTTTCTGATTCCCTACCTCCATATCTCCATAGTCCAAATCCAACAGAAAAGTATCTCCGATGCTGAGATGAGAAGGTGGACCCGATTTACCTTCCTTTGGCATGACATTGGCTATTGTAAAAAAACAATCCCACACCAAAAGCAACTAAACAGAATATCCATTTCATGAGTTCCAAGCCTCCATAGGAATAACAGACAACATAGGTGAGCGAACATAAAGCACCGATCATGCCACAGCCTTCTTTAAAGAAAGCTGCAAACAGAACAACTCAGATGGGCTGCTGTGAAAAATTCACTCTTAGTGAAAATAAGAACGACACGATTTTGTCTGGAGTTTGAAGGACGTCAAAATAGAGAACGCCTCCTTTTTGAGTGCGCCTTCACCAAGTAAATCGATCGCGCATAGAGAATTTATGCAAAAGCCTTCGACACAGCCCGTGGATTGGCTTTTCCGCAGAGCCCTCCAGAGTGGCCAATTCTCCGTACATTTTCGCAATTGCCGGTCGTCGAGCCAATTCTCCCTGAGGGATTGACTCGCCAAGAGGCGTTGTCTAAGAGAAAAATCTGATCCACCTCACTAAGTAGGCTCAGGGTCCGGAGTCCATTTTGTCTTTGAGCTACTGTTGCAGCAAACTCCGGCGATAAGACTAAGGCTGGATTCCGGCCGAATCTCTTTGAACAAGGAATAAATATTCATACGTTCTCGTTGGTCCACTCTAAATTCATCAAGTACATTTCCAAGCCCTATGAAGATCTGATCCAGCTTGGTAAAATCCCTATTGGTTTGAGGCATTGGGTGGCCAAAAAATTTCGAGGAAAAAGAGTCGAGTAAAAGAAAGTCGGCCAAACTAGCAAAACCGATCCTTCCGAAAAAATTTCGTTTCCAATAGCACCGGAATTTTTAAACTCCATTTTTATTCGATAATCCTCTGCCCGATCTTCAAGTGAAAAATAGTACCAAAGAATACCCGGCAATACCCAGGAGCTTTCATTAAGTGTTAAATGAATGGATTGGAGTTTCTTAAACCATGCGGACTCAACATTCGGAGATGAGCTAAAAAAAATGGCCACTTTCATTAGGTCCATTTCCCAGGCCTGCAACTGCTCAGTGATGGACTGTCTTTCTTTGCTTCATTGCATCATTCAGGATTAAAATTAAAAAACTCCTCCCCCGAAAGACCTTTGGGCAAATCCCCAAACAGATTTTCCAGGTTGTGACGATAAACTGAGAACGCCTTTGCGATCGCCCGTTCGACAACCGCCCACTCTGAGCCTTACAATCGCATCCTTCGATCCACCAGGCTCAAAAATCTGAATATATTCAATAATATTTACGAGAGGAGGGCGAACATCCGGATACGATTGATGCGGACCAGAGTATGCCGCCATTCCGATATCAACAAGCACGAATGGACATAGTACATTGAGCTAAAAATCAAGATCCCGCCAAGACCGTTGCTTGCCCAGCGGTTCGCCCATCCTCTGATTGCAATGACGCGAGTTTTAAACTCATTGCAATTGCGAATAAACACATCTAGCATCAAAGCAATAGGCAATGGGCAATGGGGTCTCCCTTAACCGCCGCTCGCAACGAGGTCGTGCTGATGGCTCCTACCAAACTAAGGGTGGGAGTGGGTCTTGAAAAACACCGAATCAAAACTGATTAACCGCTATCTCCGCTGGACATTCTTCAGTGCCATTAGCGGCTTTCTTGCCGGTATTGCATCATCTGTTTTTCTGATTTCACTTGAATGGGCTACAAACACTCGCGATAAGGCGCCTGTTATTATCTGGGCGCTCCCCATTGCTGGCTTTTTTATCGGTTGGACCTATCACCACTTCGGTAAAAATGTGGCGGCAGGAAATAATCTAATTCTCAATGAAATTCATGATCCAAAGAAAGTAATTCCCGTCCATATGGCTCCCTTTATTCTTGTGGGAACAATCCTTACTCATTTGTTTGGCGGCTCAGCAGGCCGTGAAGGAACAGCCGTACAGTTGGGGGCCTCGCTTTCGGATCAACTGACACATTTCTTTAGGATCGAGCCCGAGGAGCGAAAGATTCTGCTCGCCGCAGGAGCTGGAGCTGGGTTTGGCGCAGCCGTTGGTGCACCATGGGCCGGAGTGGTGTTCGGCATGGAAGTGATTAATGTCGGTAAGCTCAGGCTTTTTGCCTGGTTTGAGTGTTTCGTCGCCTCCTTTGTTGGGTTCGGTGTTTCACATCTTCTTCAAGCCCCTCATTCCCAATTTCCGTCTGTTGAGATTCCTTCGGTTGATGCGAAAGCCCTTTTTTTGTCGGAGTTAGGGAATTGCGTTTGGCATCTCAGCCAAACTTTTTCCATGAGTACTCATCTTGCGAAAGAACCGCGAAACGATTTATATCCTATCCTCCTTTGAAGCCGCTCATTGGCGGATTCCTAGTTGTGACTCTTTTCTTTCTCGAAGGTACCTATCGGTACGTGTGGGCCCGGAATCCCCTACATCCAGGACGCTTTAACGAATCAAGTGGACGAATGAGCCCTTACTCAAATCTATCTTCACATCTCTGACGATAGGAACCGGATTTAGGGGGTGAATTCATTCCACTTGTCTTTATTGAACAACGCTTGAAGCGCCTCGCTCTAATTTTGCCAATTTCGCTTGCCTTCTGCCGCGGTCGGATTCGCCGCTGTTTTTGGAGGGGCTTCCAATACGCCGATTGCCTGTACCTTAATGGCCATGGAGATTTTCGCCACCGCATTGGCCCATTCGCTTTTGTTGCGTGCTCCATGAGTTATTACTTTTCGGGTCATCAAGGCATTTATGCCTCTCAAAGAATTCATATTAAAAAACATCAAAAACTCATCTCATGGCTGATCTCGTGTTATTCCATGCTCAGATCCTCAAGAAATGGAGAATAGAGTTGGAAGGGAAAAGCCAAAATACCATTGTCCAAAA
>JADJNU010000018.1 GCA_016714165.1 Bdellovibrionales bacterium | reverse complement strand
CTCAAAACCCATCGGGCGAGTTTCATCATTTGATTCGTACATTCATCTTTATGCGAACCCCGAGATCGGTTTTAAAGTCTGCTGGATTCATGCCAACGGCGTTCAAACATATGCGGCGACTGGTCCCTCAATCAAAGTTCTACGACCTTCGTCTCGCCAGAATTAAGCATGCAAATGATTCTTTAAAAAGTTTTCGGGCGATAGTCCTCTTTTTCATATGTTTGGAGACGTATCCATCTCGGCTTCTTTGATTCGGGCCAAGAGCATAGGTGCGGGGTTCGTTTTTTTTTAGATCCTTTGCGATCAGGTAGACGCCTCCATTTGCAAAGTACAAACATTCGGGAGCCTACTCGACGATCAACATATTGACCAGCATTTTGACCGGCTTCAGATCGATAAGAGATTTTCAAAACATGGCCCTCTTCAAGCGTGTGATAAACAGTATCTAAGATGACTTGAGGCACACTTGTATGCCATGTTAGCTGCGGACGAAAAGCAAGGTTTTTCAGAAAATCCTGAAATGCGTCGGTATTCGTTCCAAGAATTTTCTCAATTTTCATAAACAGGCTGTTTAGGACTTCGTGAAGTGGTGTTCCCTTCAAATGATCGAGGGAGTTTCGGGCGACATAGAGCGCGAAAATTTCATGATCAAGTGAACTGCGTGTTGTTTGACCTCAGCGTCGAGGCGACATCTTCCAGCGCGATTCGGGTCCGTTGCCCTCCGACTCAGGGTTATATGGGCCTGCTGTAGCAATTCAGTATCGATGCACAGTGCGCTTATCAATTTCAAAACCATCATCACGTAATCGCTCATGGATTTGTCCAACACGAGGACCCATTCGTGATGTCTCAAGATAATGAAGAATGCGAAAGACCCTCAGGGTCATCTCGTGTCTGGCCATGACTAAACTATCGGCTGGTTCCCAAGTCATCCTGAGAGGCCATTGTGTCTCACTTCGAGAAAATGAAAATGAGCTTTGAGAATTTGATAATGGGTTGTCTCTTATCGGAGCTGACCTTATGTGTCAGCTCGGTCGTTCATTATGGAGGTATACCTTAAGGAGGTCCGTATGAAGTCAAATATCCTGATAGTTTACTTGGTAGCCACTGTGCTCACCGCATGTACAGGCGGTCCGAAGAAAGAAGTTGCTTGAAGTTGGGCAAAGTAACGGAAAACCCAACTGGAGTCAATTCGACAAAAAATATCTTGGAATGAGGCGACCAGGTTTTCTTTCGGACGCAGTATACGATTCGCGGAAGTGAGCGAATCAACGGCTGCTATCAGCTGGCCAAACTTGAAACCAAAGAGACTTTACTTCGGGAAATCTCTGAGGACATCAAAGGCCAAATTGATAATGTACAGCAGAGCATCTCTGAAGATGCCAATTTGTACTCAATCAATCTCATGTGGCGAATACAGAGGAAAGGTCACAGGTCTTCGGTTTTTAGAACAGTATCATGAGCGCTATAGAATTGATGGCACCGAAAGGATCGACTGTTTTATTTTGGGTTCAATAAGAGTGCAAGATTACGAATCAATTCGACGTGCGGTTGTATTCAAAATGGCGGAAGTCGATCCAGGTCTCAGGCAAGCGCTCAATAAGCGACAAGTTGATTTCTTCAGTCACAAACAGAACCCAGCTGAACTAACCAAGGAAATGCCAAAGTTTGAGGCTGAGAAATCCACAACTGAGGTTCAGTAACAATGAAGTCGCTTATCCTCCTTTTCTCATATATTGCCACTGTGAAACTTTGCAAGTGCCGCCCGCAGTGGATTGCTTCTGTGCCCAAAATCCGATGCACAATACAATTACTACGTTGGCCGAGAGCGACAGAGGAAATGAGCGAAAAGGAGGCCTGGAGAACGGCCAAAAGATCAGGCCCAGGAAACTGCAGTACGCGAAAACTTTGGGGTCGAGACCTCGATCGCATCATCTAGTCATGAGTCCTTCAATCAAGTGGTCTTGGACAAACGGGTTCAAGAGATTTTCCCGAGGGTTCGCCTTGTTGATTTTGAGCAAATAGACAGCTTTGTTGAAAGTAATAGCGGTCGGGTTAGCGTCTGGATTTTTATTTCGGTATCCTCTGCATCAGATTGCCTTGAAAATGAGCGGCAAAGAGATCTGGCGCGGCTGAACCAATTCACTTCAATGAAGTTGGACAACCAGAGATGAGCTATTCAACTATTTTGAGAGCTGACATCAGAGCCCCTTGGCATCCCTGTATTCATCGATTCTGAAAGATGGGGGGTGACGCCGCTAAGAGTAGCGGGGGTGCTGTCAGCTGGCGTTCACAAAATTCATCTTACGCACGAGAATTACCAAGATGTCGAAACCGACACCATTTTGATTTTGGGAGTCAATCACAAGGTTCATCATAAACTACTGCCGGCGATGGGCACTTTGAGAATCAATGTTAGTCCCAGGTGGGCTGAGGTTGTTGTTGATGGCATCAGCCATCGCAATTCATCAACTCAACCCATCCAGGTCCTTGTTGGAAAACCAGCTCGCATTGAAGCGAGATTAAAGGGATTTGAAACACAAATTCAATTGATTGAGGTTCAGAAGGACGAATTGAGATGGGTTCACTTTGAGCTAAATCCAACAAAACGAAATTTGATTACCGAGGATTTATCGCACACGACTTCAGATTTTATTACCAAATTCATTTGATTCTGTGAGCGAACCAGCGGGCTTTCAAAAGAGGCCTGGCTGGCTGCAGTGTGTTTGGATATTCAGTGGAGTCGGCTCCCAGCTCAATATGGACTTCCAACAGCGCAGTTTGGACTGACGAGAGAGATTTCTTTGGCATTTGGTTTTGCGTGGGCATTACGTATGATGTTGCGACAGAATACACAGAGACCAGTGATATGACAGATCATTACGCGATCGAAGGATCGGGGTCGTTTATTGGGCTACCGATCTATTTCACGAATTCATCAGCAGGCATATATATTATGCCCGAGTTAGGCCAAATAAGGCACAAGCGTGTGGTTGAACTCCCAAATCCATATTTGTACTTAGCTGAGATCCAATTTAGGAAATAAAGCCAACCGGAAGGGCATTCGTTTTGGCTATCTGAACATGGATTCAGAATATGATTTCTGGATCTCGTTTCACCAATATGATTGGCGCGAATACGGTAAAGTACAGGCGACAGCAATTGGATAACCTGCACATGGAACGACGGGGGTAAGTAGATGAGGAGCTTGCGATTCTTCTCACCCTATATTATGTCAGTCGTTTTGCAATGGCATGCGGTCCATCTGGGGACACCGGTCTCCCACCCGTCGGCAGCCAACCAGAAGACGGCAGAACCATTGATCAAAACACTGGATTGCCCCCATCACGCGGTGGTGAAATTTCTCCACCAAAATTGCCCGCGCAGTGGTTTCCTACCACAAGTAATGGGTACTTGACCTTACTTCGCGTTGATTCTATGGAACTAAATTTTTTTACGCGGCCGGATCTCAAATAAGAACATGGGATGGATCATCCGGCTTGGTTTTGACTTGGAACTAGTCAGCTGCCTCGATTTCGGGGTTGACGCCCTACCCACTGCAATTGACCTATTCGGTTTTAATGACGGATCTATCTGGTTCTTGGACAACAATCGACGGATTTGGTTGGGAATCAATTGGGTCAATGGCTTGGGTTCGCCGAGTTTCCCTATGGAGCTCACCCAGATCTGTCTTATTCGAAATTCATTGTCCAATCGAGCAGTGGCTTAAAAATAGTGTGTCTCAACAAATACGGAGAGACACTCATAGTTTATGATGCTGATGTTTCACATTTCTTGAGGCCCTGAGCATCCAGTCTTGAGAGGTGTATCAAACTGAATTTCAAATTGAATCTCAAATTGAATCTGACCTTAACTGTCGCCGTATATGGGCATACTGAAGGCACAAAAGGGGGTGGATATGGGTGCGAGGCCGTTCTTAAATTTAATTGTAGGAGGTTTGCTGATCGGAGTTTTAGGTGTCCCGCAGATTGCCATTGGTGGGCAGAGGTTGTCGTCAGTTCAGCCATCTGACGAGTTTTACAAAATATGGTGAGCAGTGCAGGGAAGGTGTCGACACGGTCTGCATTACCTGATGAGATTCTGTGAGTACCTTAAAGATCCAGAGAGCTTCCCGCTTGGCATGTGCAATGGGGTTGAGGGGGCATGATGAGATCGGCCTTAAATATCTGAGACTGTCCTGTGATGGTGGTTGGGACGAGGCATGTGAGTATATACCAACGGTGAATGAATATCTAAGAGAGCTGCGGGGAGATAACTAAGCTTGTGCTATGAATGCGGCATTTTTTTTGGACTTCATCTGAAGAAAATCGTTCGGGAGGTTTATGAGGACTGAATGTGTAGCAGCAGATAGGGAGAAGGTTCTTGGTCAGTTGTTGGCGGGGTTTTAAGCGCGATGTAGCGCTTAGTTTGAGTCAGTTGGCTGAACTTGAAGCGCAACTAAATCCTGACGAGTCAAGAATATGTGGAGATACATTGGTGGTTTTAAAAACGGGGTCGCTTTTTTCAGATGGAAAGATTGTGCAGGCTTACAATGCTTTGTTGGATGGCCTGCGCAGAATGCCAACTAGTCTTTCGTTGCAGCAGGTGCGGGATTTTATGCTACGAGCTGCACCATCTGCGCTTTCAGATCTCATGCACCAGGACGCTCTAAACCCAATGATTGAACTCTTGTATGATATCTTAAAACGAGAATCGGCGTTGCATATTTGGCACCAAGTTGAGTATTTAAAATTTCTGGTTGGCTATCAGCGTTTTGCCGAGGCCGGAAAATTGGCTTTACCCTTGGTTGTCTGAGTCCCCGGCTATTGGGACTTCGCGATCAAGTCGAGATTATTGCCCAGAAGACACAAAACCAACAATTAATTGATTATGTTATTGAACCGCCGGCTCGCATTGGCCGGCCCTATGTAAAAATAGACCTTACTGCGAAAGAGGTCTACATCATGAAGGAGAAGTTAAGCGTACTGAGAAAGGCCTTGCTTGGAGATACTCCAGTGCAAGTCATCGAGAGGCATTTGGCTGAAGTGATTGGGAAAATGGAATCGGACGGTCCGCTCAACTCGAACCTAAAGGAACTCTATTACATTTGGGCCATCGTTGAGGGGCGTAAGGAGAATTACTTTGAATCCTTGCAGATGTTTCGTTCGCTGGTCGAAATGGATCCGTGCAGCCTGGCATTTCGACAATCGGTGGATCTAGAGATGGATAATATCTGCAATCACTTTACTGAGCAGGCTGAAAAAAATACTCTTAAGGTAGACTTGGAGAAGGCTTATGAGGTGCTGCGCGAAATTGGCCATGTGTCGTATCGATTACTTGCGCAGGTTGGAATCGCCGAAGTGAAATCGGGCCACCTTGAAAAGGCGAAACAAAAGATGCATCACTTGGTATCTCTTAATCCGTTTGATTCAGATTACGTGGGGGCCGCGCAAATGGTGGCCGAAGCCGCTAAAGACTCCATTTGGATTGGAGAATTGAATCGGATGATGATGCGAATTTCTGAGGAGCGGCCTTGGGATTTAGAACTTCAGATGAAGCTTGATCAAAGTGAGAAGCCTGTGGCTTGACCGACCAGCGGTGACATAGTCGTGAATAAAATGAGACACTTCCTTTGAAGGATGCAATTAATTGGAGAGTTTACTGTACGCCCATATCGGCGAATTCGGCAGTGGTCATTTTAGACATATCGGGCGAATCGATAGGAATCCCCATGGACTTACCTGGTCGTGCCCAAAGATCTTGATTTGCTTTTACTGTCCGCTCTCCGTCTTTAGAGTGGTCTCCGACCCCTCGCACATTGACCACACCTTCGCAAACACAAACGTAGGTACCTTTTTCTTCACTGGCCTCGACCAAAAATTTTGTCCCGCGTACGCCTACTACAGCAGACTTGGTTTTTATCTGAATATTTTCTGCCTTTTTGTCCTTCACAAAATAGGCAAATACTTGCCCGATGGTGATATCAATTTGACTCGCATTTTTTGTACCTAAGGCAATCAAGTTCACCTTTGTATTTTTCTTTAACCGAAGGCGATGCCCTTCGGGATATGTGAGATCGACAAATGACTCATCAGTGCTGCCGACCTCCATCAATCCTCCAAGAGGTAAGAATTCACCTGCTTTGACTTCCTTTTGATTGTAGCGAACTTGGCCAGATTTCTTAACGACCGTCAAACCTTCACCAGCGAAAGCAAATGAACATAAAAAAAGTGCAACAGCCGCAAAACCGATTTTATCCATAAATCCCCCTGTTAAAGACTCAAAGTATGGAGGCAAAATGTCAAGCGAAGCAAAGCAAATCTGCGAGAAGGAAAAGAGGATTGACGATACTTGGCCTTAAGATTGCACATGGGGTCGTGATATGACTAGGATATTACGATGGATTCATGTTGGACTTCCGTTGGCCTTAGGCCCCTTCTTGATTTCTGGTTCATTTGCATATGCTTCCGTTCTCACTGAACTTAATCTTCTTTTGGAGCCTGGTCAGTCAGGACCGACCTGCGCCCGGGCTTTACTTGAAGACTCGAAAGGCCCGGGAGGGTCAAGTGAAAATCAAGGGGGCCATGGGGAGAGACGTCGATCTGATCATTTAGAGCGGAACGCAGCCGATATTATCCATGGAATCAAATCGATTCTAAATTCCAGCCTACGATATGAGGATATTTTTACAGTACCTGTAGAGCCAGTTGCCTGGTTAAGATTAAGAGAAAAGGAGGCGCGACCCGCTAGCGATCAGGAGCTAGATGGATTGTTGGAAATTGCGCTCAAGGTTCCTAAATTGGTTGCATTCCTTAAGGAGAGCACTCCTGGTACAGCCGACACGCACTCCTTGATCCACGTCATGCACCAATTTCTGGCTGAAAAACCAGATGAATTTGGCCTCGTGGTAGCAGCTATTTATAATAAAAGTCCGTCAAAGTTTACTGCGCTCCTTAAAGTATTGAGTCTTGAGGGAGAGGGTGATTTTGCGATTCGCACCTATCTTCATGAACTCGGTTTTAGCTACGGATTCAGACAAGAGCGACCCATATTCTTCCAATCTAGGCAGGAGGGATTGAAACAAGTTGGAAAACTCGATGGTGAGTATTGGGACATAGGCAGCGGTATTGGAATGGCCGACAGATTATTTGTCGATCTTCTCCCTGAGAATCATTATGTCTTCTTTGATATTTCACCTCTCATTGTAGGATATCTGAACGGAGTGATTGCAAGATATGGTTTTAATGCCGAAGCTATCAGGCCGATGCTCGTTCGTTGCCACAGCCTGGTGATCGAGCGGTGTCCGTGGTGCGAATGAAAATGTTTGGGGTTAGTTCGAAAGTGCGAGAAGTATTTGATTCAAGCAGCTGGCTTGATTCCAGGCTGGAGGACGATTGATTTTGCAGGACGCGAAGATGTTTCCGCGCAATCTTCTGCGCCTCCTGACTGTCAGCAGGGAACCAACTCTAACTCTTCTTCAACAGGGATGGACACTCACTTATGACATGGATGAAAAGGACGGTCGGGGAATGTACACAGATTGCTGACAAAGCCAGTCGGTGGCGCGGCCGGACGTATTTCAGAGGAGGCGTCTTTGAAGCTGTGGGAAGAGATGCTTGTAAAAGTGCTCAGTGCTATCGTCGTAAAATTGCCGACACAGAACTTGGGAAACCGCACTTTGACCTTACCCCAATTGGTAGGTGATCGAAGCGTATTGTGAGTATTAAGGTTTTTGTGGCGAGAGTCTGGGCTTTGAATGCAGTTCCGGTTGGGTTCTTTGAAAATTCACTTGCTCTCTGTCGCCTTTTGGAAAG
>JADJNU010000017.1 GCA_016714165.1 Bdellovibrionales bacterium | reverse complement strand
GGTTCTACTTGGTCGATGGTGGACTTTGTCCAGAGTCTCAGTCCTCTCATGCATTTAGCAATCGAAGCCTGTAGTTAAAAAAGCTTCTGTATCCAAAAGCCCTGTATTGATAAAGCTTTGCGAGTCGGTTGTAGGCTTTGGTTTTTCCATTAGTCAATCCTGTCACAAAATAATTTAAAATTTCCTTGCGCCACTTCATTAGAGTTTTTCTGAGTTTTATTATTTCTTTCAGAGATGATTTCGCCATTTGATCTGTCAGTCGGACAAATGCTTCAGTCGCCTTTTGCAGTCCTCGCGCTCGGTAGAGCTTATGGAGTGCTTCCTTGAACAAGTAGATCTCTTTGAGCTTGGGATGTTGTGCAAGTCACAGATCCAGCGCGGAACATTCGTAGTGTTTTAGTTTATGCCTGCTTCTGAGGAGAGGCCTACGAACTGGATTTGACCTGTTGTCGCCAGTGATTTCCGTACGAGCCTTGTTGATAGAGGGATTCAGGAGGGGCAGCACATGGAACTTGTCCGCAATGGTGATAGCATTAGGAAAGAAGTCTTTTATAAACTTTTTGAACGGATCACACATGTCAGTCATGGCTTGTTCCACGCGCTCTCGCCCGGGAATGTAGGCAAGTGCATCCTTCATAGATAGTACAGTTTTCCCATTGACCACTTCGCCGATGCGGCCACGATCGTAGTCAACGATGAGCGAGGCAAACTCAGTCATTCCATTTTTGCGGCATTTCCTCCTGCTGTGTTCATCGATGCCGATTCGTTTTCCCCAGAGGTCGTTCATTCGCTCGTGCCATTTGATGTCGAGTTGTTCGTAAAATACTTTATTCACTAGCCATGCGGAGCAGCTGTAGGCCCGGCACACGCGCTTTAGATCGGCGAAGTTTTCACAGGCCCACTTGAGCCCTCGGGCGGAAGCGTTCGGTGGTTTTATAGCCTTTCCTGACGCCACTAAGGGGTTCAGTGAAGACCTTCTTGCACCCGGGGCATCTAAATCGGCGTTTGAGTACTTGCGGCTGAATTCCAGACCCACGGATGGGTTGATCTTGGATTTTGACCCATCTGCGGTCATGGACGGAATTGGATTTCGTGGCGCACTTAGGGCATACTTCGAACTTGGATTCCTTGGCACACCTATAATGAGTACTGAATTTGTGATTCTGCCAGTGAGTTAACATTTTCAGTTCTGGCAAAAGGATAAAATTCTGGGTACTTTCCCAACTGGGATTCATCCGTCTCTCCTTTTTAAGATTTAGTCTCGACAACCAAAATTCTGGCAGAAGATCTGAGACGGCTCTGGATCTCTTTTTTTCGCCCCGCTTGCGTACAAGGAGAGCGACTAAGACCAGAACAGGGGTTGGGCAAAATTGACGCACTCCGGTGTCACTGCGATTCCGCACTGCGTCTCCACCAGGAACCGAGAATGAGCCACAGTTGCGCGGAACTGGCATTTTTTGATGAACAATGGGTCTAGATAGATTTGAGACTCTTTTTGAGAAAAATGTTCTTTGAAGGAGAATTTTCATGAGCTTCCATGAATATGGATCTGATGATTTGAATAGACTCCTTAAGTCCATTGATTCCCATCTTGATAGTGAAGTTGAAATTATACTCATTGGAGGCACAGCGGCCTGCTTGCTTACAAGGTCACTCGTTTGACTCATGATATTTATTCTTTCAGCCAAATCACTGCGGCACTTCAAAGGCCTATGAATTGGCCAAAACGGAAAGGACTATAGATATTCCAATGAATGTGATTCCATTTACTTCTTGCTCTACTTATATGGTTCTTTGGTTTTGGCTTCCCTCACAGGTTCATGCCAAGGCATCTTCCTCCTGGGGATTGGATATACAAGAAAACGAGAATGGAACCTAGAGCTAGAGCCATTGGAAATGAATCGCATATTTTGCTGCGCTCCCTGGGGCAATATCCATTCACATGGGAAAATGCCACCTCAGATGGAACGGCTGGTGTACCGGGAGTCGGATTTATCACACTTGCAATGGTCTTACGACAGGTCAACATTCCCGAAGAGGGAATCGCATTGGTAATTGGCGTTGATCGGCTGCTTGATAGCGCGAACTGGTGGTGAACGTGACAGGTCACGCTGTCGTCTAGCTGCTTTGGCGGCCAAAAGCGAAGGGCAACTCGACTTGAGGGCTCTTACATGTCCGGCCGCGCAAAGTGGACCCTGAACTCGTTTAGAGATCATGGGAAAACTCAGGATCTGGATTGACAAAGCATTTTCAAGGAAGCTTCCAAAATAAAATCTATATTTTAATACGGCGGGTTGCAGGCCAGTTCAAGATTCACTCAGCGGTCCCTTGTTCTCTCGACTGTTCTTCCTAATCCTGCGACTCTCGTATTATCTCGCGAACTCCGGGAATTTTAGAGAGGAGAGTTAAAATTCCACCTACTCCTTCGGAATCTATGTCTTGTGCATATTGCTTCGCCAAAGCTGTCGCTATTGCATCAGCGTCAATTTCATCATCACCATCCAAAACAATTCTAACAATAGAAAGAGCTAGATCCTTTTCCCGAGGAGTCAAGTGATCCAACAATTGGGAAAGCTTGACTTCGTAGTAATTGGGAAGTTGTTCGATCTCGCAGATTTTCTCTGGGGTTAGAGATTTTTCAGACGTGACAACAATGATGACCCTGGCTTCACAACCTTGTGAACTCCTGGTCAGTAACGCTCATTAAATTAGTTTCGATGTGTTCTTCCATAAGGAAGGGAAAAAAGAAATCCTTTCTCTTTAGGTATTTGATGTCGTGCATTTTAAAAAAGCGAATCCAGCCAAAGCTATGGTTCATAAAGTTATATATTTGGGATGGTTGAAATGGATAGCCAAAGAATGTTTCGATTTCGCGTAGTTCGGTATAATCCAGATTGTTTTTCTCCCACGAAGGCCCATGAATTGGCTTTTTACGACTCACTATTTTGAAGAATTCAACAAATTTCTCTTCCGACCATTGTTTGAGATTTGTTGGGGGCCAATATCTTCCGGAATGTCTAATTTGGTTGTTGATCGAAGAATGAATTCCATCCAAGTCCGCTTCTTTCCATATAAAAGACAATTTGGCTAGGGTGAAATCGTATCCAAAAAAATCTTCTATTTTTGTGAAATGACCTTTTTACTTTGTTGAATTTCCAATGAGTGTAATGGAGAGCATCCAGGTGATCGACAGATCGAAAGAACGAAACAAATTGGTCAGCAGAAAAGTGATTAAGTTTGGGACTGAGATAGAATTGCTTCGTAAATAAATCTGGCTCTATAAGAAGGTCTTCATAAGTGGTTTTGTTTATAGAAATAAATTGATTTACAATATATTTGTGACGATAAGGAGCTCCAAAAATAATCTCAGTTATTTTTTCATTTGGATCGAGGTGTTGATGAAATCTTCCAGTAAAAAATTGAGATTTCAGATAAAGTGTCATGTTTGCCTTGCTGAATAGAGATTCTGGCGTTTGAAGGTAAATTGCAGCTACTTTTGAGACGGGGTAGTCTCCAATTTGAATTTTCATTATCTTCTTGTATCTAATTAAAGTCTTCAGAGGCAGAGGTCTCCCCAGTATCCAGAGTGAGTTCATTGATCAGAGGTTGAAAATCCGAAGTGAGATGACCTCCTCTGTATTTTAAATGAGCGAGTAGTCGCTGAACCTTCCATGAAAAAATATCAGACGCCTGGGACTGGTCAGAGCGAGGAGAGGCGTCTGGTTCTGATTTTGGATGCATCAGACGTGAATCAAATTCGAGCGGGTTGCGAGAATGGTTTTGACGTTCGGTGCTGGAAAGTCATGCAGTCCAATTTTAGAAAGAAATCCATAGTTAAGTCAAAATCCCTCTCGATCTATGAACGAATGTGGATTCAGCCATCTCTCGACCCATATGATTGCATGGATGGTATTGGCATATTCAGTTTTCCCACCTTTCATCAATGTTTCGCGTTTGATATCAATACCTGCATCATTTAAGGCGATGAGGCTGAGTCCATATAGTGTTTCGGCCAGGACGAGACTGCCCCCCCGTTCGGTATGCTTAAAGGGGTTGATTCCGATATATTCCCAAATAGTCAGCTAAACCCACATCAAAGTGGCCGAGCTGTTCATTGACCGATCTCAATGAGAACGGCTGGCCGAGGAGTTCGCTAAGCCTGTGAGAGGTTGTCTTTTCTTCATTTTTAAGATGGAGAGAATACCCTTCCCGGTCGAGGCTTAAGAGAGCTGTCTAGCTGTGCAAAATCGATTTTGCGTTTTCTCGATCTAACTTTTTCCAATTCGAGACCCATTTCATTGAGAAAATCAAAATAGCTAAGACCAAAACGCTCTCTGAGTTGCCTCGCAATCGTCTGCAATGATAAGGACCGTCCAAAACATTTTTCTGTCACTTTTGAAATGAGTGGGGTAGTTGGTGAAGAAATGGCTCCGGTGTGGAGCTTGACTCCTTCCTTGTGCAGTGAGAGTAAGCTCAGTACATAGGGGGTGAATTCGGCTCGATTCCGAAAGGGTTCTGGGTTGATACCTAAAAACTTTCTGCATGATGTATCTGATCTGTCTTCGAAACCCCTATCTGCAGATTCTTTGGTGCTGTCTCCATGGGCCAGTAAATTATTCATCATTGATAATAGGAAAATCAATAAATACAGGCGCCTCGTCAGGGTCCTGTGACAAGGACTTAGATGAGTGATTTGACCATCGATATCGAAGAAGTAGCCCAAAATTCGCTCCGTAAATCACTAAAATCATTAAATTGCGGGTTCGCTCCATTCTCGTTGATAGAATAGGTCGAGGAAGGGTGGCGATACCTCTCCCAAGACCGGCGACACCTCCCAAGACGGGAGTCTGTTGTCTTGGCGCGAGCAAGTAAAGAGCAACAATTGTACCTGCCATTATTGTGGATTTGTTTGTCAATGACGATCTTCGAACGTTCGAAGCTTGGTCTAGAATCTGTCACAGACTCTGGGCCGGGTTTGCCCGGC
>JADJNU010000016.1 GCA_016714165.1 Bdellovibrionales bacterium | reverse complement strand
TTTTGGGGGATACGTTTTTGTAAAATCCGTGTTACAATGTGTGTAGGCAAGCGAGACAGTCACTAGAAAAGGAACCTGAGATGACGACCTACAACTTTGACTCTGCACTTTTGGACAAGGCTCTGGACATTATCAACGCCACGAACCGCAAGGCTGAGAAGGCCGGGATTGCCGAGCGCATCGAGTTTACGGTCAACGATTACAGCGTCAAGGTTGTTGACGAAGACGGTATCGCTGGCTACGAAGAATGGTTCGCCCTGGACCTCACGGTGCCAGTGTCAAGGTCAACGGTTTTCGCTTCATTGCGACATTGACCTGGGACGAAGAGGCAGGACTGGTAACTCGTGTGGTTCCTGGTGAGACTCTGGCAGTGCGGCCTTCTGATTGTCACTGCGATGTGTGCAACACCATTCGTAACCGTAAGGATACGTATGTGGTTGTGAACGAGGCCACTGGCGAAGAAGTACAGGTCGGCTCTTCGTGCTTGGTTCGCTTCTTCGGGTTCACGCCTTCTGGCCTAGACTTCCTGGGCCTGGAAGAAAAGGTCGCAGGCTTTGCGGAAGAGGCCAAGGGCCTGCGCATGGAACGGCGCTTCGCCTCTGTTGACCAAGTTCTCGCCATTACGTTGGCAGTGGTCGAAGATAGTGGATGGGTGAGTCGGGCCACTGTGGAAAAGAACGGGGTTGGTGTTTCGACTGCAAGCTTGGTCGGCACGGTAATCACTAGCTGTGGGGCATGGGCCTGGAACAAAGACATCGTTGCCAAAGCCGCAACGAAGACCGCTGAAGTGGCAAAGGTCAAGGCAGTGGTCGCTGCCCTTGCTCCTGACAGTGAGTATGTGCGCAACCTTCAGGCAGTGGCGGCAGTGGAAACCGTTAGCTTCCGCAACCTGAACCTTTTGGTCAGTGCGTATGCCGCATACCAACGAGCCGGTGAAGCTGCTCCGAAGGTCGAGAGCAAGCATTTCGCAAAAGTCGGTGAGAAGGTTTTTGTAAACGCCACCGTCACCGGCACCCGCTTCCTTCCTGGGCAGTACGGGGTTACTACCCTGGTCAAGCTGGTCACTGCGGAAGGCAACGTCATGACGTGGTTTGCCTCTGGCGCAAAGGACTTTGAGGAAGGCCAGAAGGTTAACATCGCTGGCAGTGTCAAGGCCAACGACTTCTACAATGGGATTGCGCAAACAGTTCTGACCCGCTGCAAGATTGCTTAAGAGCGCAAAACGTTAAGTTGACTTCCCTGCCACAATCTGCTATACTCGTGTGCAGGGAAGTCAATCATTCTTGAAAAGGGGCTGACAATGAACAGAGTTGTGACTGTTGCAGACATAGCGAAGAAAATAAAAGAGGCAATCACCAAAGAATTCCCTGACTACAAGTTTGGTGTTAGTTCTTCAAACTTTGCCGGGGGTTGCTCCGTTAGCATCTCACTTCTTGGCTGCGCCTTTGAGGTTTACGCTAATGGCCCTGTGCTTTGCACGGGCTTTCGATTGCAGCCTTTTCTGATGACCCCGAAATCGTGGGGTACTGGAACAATGGCCTTGTCATGACTCCTGAAGGTTGGGGGACAATGGAAGAGGTTTGGCATATTGCAAAAAGTTTCCAACGCTATTACACGTTCTTTTTGCATATTGGTGTAGGCAATACATTAATCGGGTTCAAGAACACAAGGGACAGCAGGAGCACGTAAACATTCAGGTGGAAAACTTGGGGAAAGTCTGATGGTATCCGGTACCTACCGGTCATCGAGCGAGGCACCGGCCGAACCTCATTCCAAAAGCGATTGCCGCTTGCTGAAGGTGTGCGGATGCGGTTGAAGCCAACCCGGCACTCTTTGAATTGATGAAGACCACACAAAAGGAAGAGGTCGAAAAGTCCGAGGCTGCTGCCGTTGCCTTGAAGAAAATCCTTAAGGTAAGCCACAAAAAGGCTCCGAAACATCCAGTTGCTTAACCCGGTTCCCCCATACAGGACATCCGTGACCTGGGCATTTTGGTCGAGTCTGCGGTGTGTGCCGGAGTGGGCCAAGAGCAACTTAGCACACACCTGGGCATGGATTCATGCCGAACAGGTTGCGATTTTGGCTGAAAAAGACAAGCTTGAGAAGCGGCTGCAAGACCTTGACAAGTTTGCAGAAGACTTTGCCAAAAGCCTTGAAATTGAGATAATCGTAGAAGGCTCCTAGAAGGGCTAGGAGACACGAAATTTGTAAAGTGGCACTCTGATACCTGAATGCCCTTTAGCAGGCTCCTAGGGGCCTCTAGAGGGCAGGAAAGGCTATTCCTGAAGGGGGACTTGTGGACGATTTAGAAGGGCTTGTTAATAGCCTAAATTTCATGATAGAAATGGCTGCAAGGGCAGGAAGAAGTGACGTAGTAGACGAGTTTCAGTCAGTGCTGTATGACGTGCTGCATGGCACAGGTGCAGAGGTCACGGCAGAGACAGCAAAGAAGCCCTTGCCCTTTGGAGAAGGCATGCCAAGTAGACCAGCATGCCGTTCACCAGTGACCAAAAGCCGGACTATCCGCAAAAGGTGCATTTCTTCCTCACGCTGCCGATTGCAATAAACGGAGAGCTTAAGATAAGAGGGCAGGCGGCACTGCGCATTGAGCGAAGACTCTTCACAATCGAGAAGCCAGAACGCATGGCCCTGACCAAACGCTTGCAGGCCGCTAGGCTGCTGCCATTGAAAGATGACAGTAGGCTTGCGACCTGGGCCTTTGAGTCGGGGCCTTGTGCTGCAGGTGCAACGCAGGGGACGCTTCTTCTTCTCTTCATTTACTCAAATGAAGGGCAAGAGACTTACTACATGAAAACAAGGGGCTTCAGCAATGTGCAAGAGGCAACCCTTGAGCTAACAGGCATACGCCTGAGAGAGGACGTACTGAGCATGGAAAATCCGATAACCCTACATCCTGGGCAGGAACGCAACGAGCCTGAGCTTGAGGCCATGCGCCTTGAGCTTGAGGCAATGCAGTCGAGGCTTGAGGCAATGTCCTTTGCCCTGGTCGAGGGCCACGCTGCCGCTGACCTGTCGCCGCTTGCCGCACGCAGGCTACGCAACATAGCGCAAGAGCTTGTGCAGATGCAAGACCTTCTAACCCCCTTCTAAAAACCATTTTGAATGACAGTTTGAAAAGCCTCGTCCAAAAAGATGCTGCCTGGAATTGCATGAACATTGTCCAAAAAGCATAAGAAAAAGGCCCTGGAATCTTGAGGAATATCTTCAAGACTTCGGGGCCTTTTTGTTGTTGCTCCTGGGGCAAAAGACAAGGAATCATGCAGCCGTGGTCCTGGGCTTTTGGGCAGGAGTTTTACAAAAGTTCATGGAGAATGAGCTAGGTGCAGGGCCAAAAGAGGTGGGGGACTGGTGCAGGTTTAGGGGGTAAAGAGGTAGACTTTTTTTGTAAAGTTTTTGACTATAGTTTCTTAGACTTTAGTATAAAGGTGGCCTAGGAGTCTTATATATATATAATATATATATAAGGAGATTATAGAATAAAACTTAGAGAAATAAGAGACTTATTTATTAAGACTTAAGGAGAAGAATATTAGAAGACTTAAGAGGATATTAACTACGAAGAAAAAGAAGTAAGAACAGAAGAATTATTATTTCAAAATTTTTATAAATTTTTTATTAAAATATTTCAAATATTATTTTAATCCAAAAAATAAGCTAATAATCATTTTTCTAAAAACCCTGTTTTTCGTCGCTAAAGAACTTTTTAGTGGTGACTAAGAAAACTTAGAAGTTACTATAACTTTTACATTTTCTTAGCCACCACTAACGTTTAGTCAAGCCAAAAGAACGTTTAGCCTTGACTAACTATTTTCTTAGCCCTTTTAGTTTAGCCAAGGCTAAAAGCTATTTTTAGCCAAGACTAACGTTTAGCTCCTGCTAACACAAACCTTTATCCTTAACTGTTACCTTACGCTAAAAGCTGACACGTCTACAGTCTATTTATGTAGCCGTACTTCGGTGGCAACCCTTGCCGCTTTTCGCCGCAAGCGGAGTGTACCACGGCTTTTGGCCACTGTCAAAATCGCTTACTCGTGAATTGCGTTATTGCGGAGAACCTGGCTTCACCCTCTTTTTGGTGCCGGTTTTGCCCCTGTTTTGGGTGCCGTTTTGCCATGCTAAGTATACATAACTTTGTAAGCAAAGCTACAAAACATTTGTTCTGAGTACCCAAAAACGCTTGTTTTACGAAGAAAAATACATGAGGTAGCCCGCTAGGTTCAACGAAAATAAGTTCAAGATACAAAGATGTCAAAAAACAGAAATAGATGCTCCTGGGGCCGCTACACGTCACAGTGGGCATTC
>JADJNU010000015.1 GCA_016714165.1 Bdellovibrionales bacterium | reverse complement strand
TCTTTCGAAACTATCTGTTGAACAAGTTGATCGAGCTGTTGCTTACCGCGATAAATGATCGCTACCACATGAGATTTTAGATTCTATTAAGAGTCATTATCCCGGCATGAACAATATGAAACTCTAAGTCTCGAAGAGATTGATACTGTCTTTGCATGATCTTGGAGGACCCACTCTATTAGATAGGGCCGTGAGAAGGCGGTTGGGTTTCGGATGAGCCTTGAATCAAAGGGAGCAGGATCATTGGCTGCTCCAAGACAAGCATTGGTCCAAACCCTGGTGGGTCAAATCCTCTCGTCCCAACGACAAGCTCGCATCCTGTGGCCCTCGCTATTTTTTCGCCAAATGAATTAGACGGTTACCGTAACGCCGCCTCGCAACTTTCAAACGTCTTAACTGCAACATTGAGACTAGAAAATGCAATAGCAAAAATCGATCGCGAGTCCGTTCAGTTTAGAAGTTCTGTTGAGGTCTATCGAACTTATTTGAACATGTCCTTAGTAGCTCCCCATGAAATAAAAGGAGCCGGGGGCTTGTATGACGTTTTAGCCGTCGCTTCAGTTGAGGTTGGCACCGAAAAAGACAGGGCTGATTTTTTTGCACTTGCTCATGGCAAATTTGACGATATCCGGGCACTGATGGCGAAGGTCCACTATTCTCAAAGCCACGCCTATAGGGATGTCGTCACCTGCCTATTTAATTTTGTTCAAGCAAGAGAACACTGGAATTCGCAAACATTGAGATATGTTTTTGATAAGCTTGATTGGTTGAGCCAATTTGAGGACCCGAACAGACTTGGCCGTCTAACAGCTGAATCTATTCTTCGGAGATCAGAAATATTCGGCGATCGGAGAATTGAGTGGTAGTCAAGTTGTGGATATCCTTGAAACCCAAGTGAAGCAGATGGAATACGCTACGGAGTTCTTACATTTAAACTATCCTCGCGGAATTTGGTATAACCAACGAAATAGGACCGATAGCTGTTTTGAGAAACTTTCTGGAAAACCAAAAGAACAGCGGGGAGTTCTTTTACGATCTTCATAGTTTAGAAAAAATTTTCACGAGTCAGGGCATCATAGGCTACCAAATTGTCGAGCCTAGTTTACATCTTATGAGAGCAATTGTACGGCAGCAAAAATACGTTGAGATTAAATATAAGAAAAGATACGGAAAATACGATGATCAGATACGCGAAGAGTCCACCTTCTATAAGGATCTCGCACGCCAAACCCTTAGTTTCGATGCTGGTGAAATTGAGACCTTTCTTAATAACAGATCATCCTGTGGCACCGTGACTTTCGGAATTTACCGCATGAACTTGCGAAAGCTCGACTTTAATATGGCCTCAAATAAAACGGGAAAGACTCTTACAATTACTCAAATCGACTCTGACAAACCAGGTTCCGGTATATGTAGAAATTGACTCTTCGTTCGATTGAGCAAATAGCCAGGCAAGCAGGATATGCCACGCTGATCGTTGAAGGTGTTGATAACGCCAATCAATGGACCTTTTATGAGGCGCGCATGAGATATTCTCGTCACCCACGTGACTCCAATGTCATGCGATCCTATTTTGTAGAACCTGAAACAGAATTAGAAAAACTTTCCATGAATATTCGAGAAGAAAGGGAGTTCCCAGGCATGACGACCGGGGTTGCAATTCCCAGGTTTCGATTTAGCCCAAGAAATCAGGCGAAGGAAAAATTTTATCCAAAGGGATGTGCGTTCTTGCAGAAGAGTGGGCCATTTTTGAAAAAATGGCCAGAAATTGCCCTGCTAATTGTTCTCGCACACCATCATGACAGGTAATGTAAAGTCTATTTGACATTGCAAAATGTATAGTCTATTATACATTCAATTGCTATCGATGGAGAGAGGTACATGCCACGCATTGAAGGAAAACTGGTTATTAAACCGAATTCAGGAATTGAGATTTGAGAGGGGTCTCACTCAGCAAGATTTGGCCGAGTTCGTCGATGTAACAAGAGCAACCATCATCGCCTTAGAGAAGGGAAGCTATAATCCCTCTCTGGAGCTTGCCTTTCGTTTAGCTAAATTTTTTAAAGTTGGAATTGAAAAACTATTTTTTGAGAAAGGACCTCCCCATGAATAAAGCCATTCGTCTTATCCAAAACTATCTAATCTATACCCTGCCATTTGTTTTCATATGCATGGCCTGGGGAAACAATTAGCCCCGAGAAAGAAATTCTAAAAGATGCCTCCTTCCTAACAAAAGCAATATGGGAACTACTCTCATGGAATTTGATGTTGTGGTTCGCAGTATTGATCTATTTCTCGTTCTCTTGATCGCATTGCCAGAAGCCCGAGAAAACTTTAAAGCGTTTAGCTAACTTGAAAGAACGTGACGAACGGGAACAATACATTACCGGTAAGGCTTCGCGAACTGCCTATATCTCAACGCTCAGTTTATTGGTTTTCCTTTTGTTCTTTTCAATTTTTTCCCTGAACATTCATCGATTACCAGAAAGCGAAGCCATTAACGGCAAGACCGGTACAGTGGCAATAGGGTTACAATTCAATCTTCTGGATAAGCCTCGTGTTGAAACTAACCAAGCAACAGGCCAGGTTCTTTTTGAATCGAAAGATATTCCCCTTTCAAAACGGCCATCTTCTCATTTTAATTGTATGGCAGCTTGCTGCGTTTAACAATACCGCGAGAAAAGAACACATGGGAGATTTGAATGCTTAGTGACTTGGAGCCTTTTACCAGAGAACCGTAGAACCAAGTCTGACAAGAACATCTGCTCTCGGTCTTGCGACTTTAAATTTTCATTTTTGAATTCAGATGCTTAATTGGTTCGAAGTGGCGGATTCTGGAACCCGCTTTACATTTCAATAAGTTAGGTTTTACCGAAGCGAGTGTCTCCCAAAATCGTAATTTCGTCATGTGACGTCATTGCCTCTCCGGCGATTTTAATAACCTCAATTTGATGAGTCCATTTTTTTGATAGTACTCCTCCCTTATCAGTTCAGCAGTTCGATCTAAATCAGCTTCATACTCCTCGACAGTAATTCCAGGAGACTCTTCCTGGATCGTACGCCAGTGATCCTCCCACTCCTCTTTTCTAGTTTTTTAATCAAACGCTTTAACGCGGCCAGATGGCCATTCGGAAGTGAAACGATCTCTTTGATTCTGCCCATAGCAATCGACCTAGCTTCATTGTAGCCAGCACGAAAATTTGAAATATCCGTGTCAGTCATACTCAACTCCTATCTCCAAATAGCTTAACAACCTTTGCCATTGCCTCGTCGGCAGTAGTGAACTTCAACGAATCAGTGACACCTTCAACCTCAACCCCTGCCAAACGAATATATCGCTGCATGGTTTCAAGTTCCTTCCAGCCACATATCTTCATCAGCCTCGCAGCCTCGACACCGTTACGGAGGAGCTGGGTGGCAAAACAAGCTCGGAGCGCGTGGAAGTTCACTTCAGGGATTCCAATCAGTTTGCAGAACTCTCTCAAGACCCGCGCCTGTGACCCCCGCTCCCAATTTGTGATTCGAGGTAGGACGTAATTTGATGTTGCCGAATGCTTCGCTCGAAGCTCTTTCAGCAGTCTCGCAAGTTCGTCATTGATCGGCACTTCGCGCCAGTATCCGCCCTTTGTCGGCCCGATTCGTTTGAATCTACCATTGTAGGACTTATTGATAAAAAGTCTCCGACTCTCAAGATCAACGTCACTCCATTCGAGAGCCAAAGCCTCACCGCTGCGGGTTCCAGTATGAAGACTGAATAACCAAATTGGATACCAAGGATGGTTGTAGCCTTGGGCTGCTTCGGAGCAATTTTCGATCTGCTGTAGATTGAGAATTGGCTTTTGTTTTTCATGTTTGCGACCTATTAGGGGCACGTCTTTCGCCGGACTTTGCTGGATACCTTTAATTCGGCCAGCAGTGATTGCCCAGTCGTATATCGTGTTCAGAGCACTTCTTAGTTTAAGTTGAACTCCGCGCGACTTGCCCATCTCGAAATGAATATGATGCAAGCGTTGAACTATTTCAGTAGGTGTAATCTCAGACGCTGATCGCTTCCACCAGTCAGAGATGTACTTGCGAAGCACCTGACCGTAATCATCGAGCGTGGATTTTGTAATTACTGCACGGTAAAAATTTGTTTATCACAACCCCGGTCTCCCAGTCTTCAATGATCTGACCAAGCGTGGAGCCCAAGTATTCACGGCGAGCTACTTCTCGTTGAGCCTCATCAATTAGCGCATCTCTGATTTTGATTGCCTGTTCAATCGTGCGAATGTTCTTACTACTCTCGCGCTGGGTAACAATCGCCGGATCGATCTTTCCCTTAACTTTGATCCTTACCAAAAACTGATGGGGCCCACTTTCTGCAATTTGTTTGATGCCTTTAGTATCCATACAAATTACCAACCCGGCACTTCTCCAACCACCTGTCCAACTCCACTTTCTTGAACAGCAACCGACGATTCACTTTGTAGGCACTGATTTGTTTGCGCAAAACTAGGTTTCTCATAGCACCCGGGGATTTACGCAGATAGTTTGCCGCCTCTGAACACGTAAGATAGGGACTACTAACCCCCGAAGAATTCGCGGTGCTTCTCTTTTCATGGGATGATATATTGTCCATCTACAGTTCCTTTCTGACGATTTTTAAGGCCATCGCCC
>JADJNU010000014.1 GCA_016714165.1 Bdellovibrionales bacterium | reverse complement strand
CTAATTTTCAGATGCATACTCCGCGAACCCCAGTTATTCATAGACGATATTGGACCGCGGAGGGTCTTGTTGGAGAAAAGCCCACCTTTGGCTCAATCGACTCGCTGGCAGGCATTCGCCCGAAGCAACAAGAGACAATCAGTAAAGCCCGGAAGCTCGTACTCAACAAACTGCAGCGGTTTGAGAAAAATTTTCCGGAGAGACAGGGGCTCATTCATGCAGACCTTCATTTCGGAAATATTCTTTCTGTCGACAAGAGCCTCGGCGCGATTGATTTCGACGATTGCGGATATGGCTTTCATTCATATGATCTCGTCATCCCGCTTTTATCTGTCGAAAGGATACTCAGTGAAAGGAAATCCAATAGACTGTCAGAATATAAAGATGCTCTGATTTCAGGATATCAGACAAAGAAAAAATGGGATGCCAATGACGAAAAGATCTTCCCCTACCTCTTCACTGCCAGGCGACTTGCCATGTTGGGCTGGCTCAACTCTCGTTCAGATAATCCACGATTGAAAGCGCATTTGAAAAGTGCCGTTGACGCCGGACTAAGGCATCTAAAGCTCGAACATCATCTGTGATAAGGGCCCCCCCGTAAAAGGGGTTGTAACCTACTTTTGGTTCTCAGCGGTGGTTGATCAACTGAAGGCGATTGACCCGGGGGGGCAGGGGACCTTTGGTTGGGGGGGGCGGGGGGGGAAGGGGGGGGCTCTCTTGGCCGTAATTTTTTGGGACGAAGAAAGCGAGAGAAAAAAAAAGTTGGCGCGATTTTCTGAAAGCCTTGGGGCCTGGTGAATCGAAATAGGGAAATTCTAAACTAGCGTTCACTCGACATCGACAACCGCTTCATCTTAGTACTTCAGCCCCCCAATCATCGACCGATAATTGACAGTACCCGTATATCAAGTCGGGTTTCAAGGAGCAAGACTTTGCGGCATATCATTTCAAGTCGTTTGCTACTCATTGTGGTTATCAGCATGCTTCTGGCTGCGTGTCAGAGACGGCATTCCCAGCAAAGTCGACTCAGTCTCCCGCTTCCTTCGACTTCTCAAAATAAGCCGCTTGTTTCGGAGTCAGAACTCGACAAGTTCAGTCTGGGCATTGAGTGCTCCCACCGATCTTTCTAGGTCAATTGCTGGATGGTCGCCGTCGCCGCACTTGATTTGAACCGAGGCTCTTGCACCAATGACAGTGAATCCACTTTGTTGAGCCCAGGAATTATTGCAGGTCCGTTTCCAGGTGGCTCGATGGTTTCTCTCGATGTTCCGAAAGGACCCCAGCGTACGATCTACTTGATGGGACTAAGAGTCGCTTCCGGGAGAGCTTTGCGTTCCGGGAATACTGAAACAATCGAGGCCTATCTCCTCCAGTAATTGTCGGCCAAGTCTCAACCGATCTTGTCAACGCCGAGGAGACTGTGACAATCAACGCGTCCTTCACGAACGCCCAAGTGGTCAAAGATTGTCCTTGGACGTCCTTTTGGATATGTGTTACCAATCGCCTTCCGAAGGCTAGCATTGCTGTGACCACAGTTCCCACCGGCGAAACGGGAACCGTCGGCCTCGCTGTGACTCTCGATGAGGCTCCATTACAAACTGTCACGATTAATTGGAATTCCGAGAGCGGCACGGCGGGCGCGGGGCAGGATTTTGTCGGATCGACAGGGATAGTTTCCTTTGCTATTGGTGAAACTCTACGATCGATCTCCGTTCCGCTCATTGATGATACTTCTATCGAAGGCACCGAAACCTTTCTCGTGGGATTGACGTCAGCGACAGGGGCTACTCTTGAAGCCGCGAGCGTGAGTGTGTCGATTTCGATGACGACACCGCGTCTCTTTCCGCCCCCACTCTCTTAGCCTTGACGACACCGGCCTCGTCTCCCGGTAACGTGACAGAACCGATTGTGACTGTTCAAGGTGTCGCTGCTGGAGATACGGTGACCCTGTATTCAGATTCTAGCTGCGCGACACAAATCGGTAGTGCGATAAGTATCGGATCAAATGTTGCTATTACAGCAGTTTCCTTTCTCCGGATTCCTATACGTTCTACGCGAAGAGAACCAATGGCGCAGCTCGTCAGTCTGAGCTCCGCGAGCCTTGCCTATTTGCTCGACACGAGACTTCCATCCGTGACGATCTCGAGCGCAACTTCGACATATGTCAACGCGCCTTTTTCAGTTACCTTCACCTTCAGCGAGCCCGTGATGGGCTTTGTTCTTGGTGACATCGGTCTATCGAACGCGACGGCATCTTCCCTCAATACGAGCGACAATATCATCTACACTGCAACGATCACCCCGATAAGCCAAAGCTCGGTTTCAGTTTCACTCGCAGCTTCAGTCGTAAATGATGCGGCCGGAAACGGCAACACGAGCGCTACGACTCTCACTCGCACATTTGATAATCAGGGGCCGACAGTCACAAACGTGACATCCGCCGATGCAAACGTGACTTACAACGCCTCGCAGACCGTCACGATTCAAATTGCATTCAATGAAATCGTGAACCTCATTGGATCCTTGCAGATCACTCTCAATTCTGGCGCGACTGTGATTTATTCGTCAGGCTCTGGATCGACAACATTGAATTTTGTTTACGGTTCACCACCCGGACAGAACTCAGCTGATCTCGATTACACTTCGACCGGTTCTTTGACCATCACTTCCGGCACGCTCCGCGACGAAGCCGGAAATGATGCGACCTTGACGATGCCAATCCCCGGAGCAGGCGGCTCGCTGGGTGCCAACAAAAATATTGTGATTTCAGCGCCACTTTCTCTCTCGGTTTTGGCGGTCTTTCCGACCTACGGTTCGAACTGGAATGATTACGTGAAGTACGACGAACCAAATCTGAAACCTTACGAGCAAACCGATGAGAACTGCTCTGCAAGCGAGACAGGCTACTACGGCGAACCCAACGGATGTGTTCACGGTGGCGAAATGCGCAAGGTCGTTGTAACGGGTTTCGTTTCGTGCACAGGGCTTTCAATTACAGATGCACTCGGTGCATTTGATTGGGTCTGCGATGCCAGCTCGGGAACGGCCACCTTCTACTCCGTCAAGCTCAAACAAGGAAAAGGTCTTCGCGATCTCATTACCAGCGGAGGCACTTGGCAAAATAATTCTGTAACTGTTCTTCAAACCGCCACGACGATCGGAACAAGCAGTTCAACGGCCTGGTGGTCGAACACGGTCACCGCCTTACCGGTCAACGCCGGAGCACTTTCGAACCTCAATACATCCGGAACAATCTATTACGCGAATGCCGACACAACTTCTCTTGGATACAAAATCACGGCCCCTAAGATCGCGGTCGTGACATTAAACAGCTACAAACTGCAGTCCACCGGTGTCGCCACCAATAACTTTAATGCGGATGACTGCTATTCAGGATCTGTCGCGGCCGCACAAATGATTTGCGCTGGATCTGTGAACCACCTGTGGATCGAAACGATGGTCAACGGTACCAGCGGCACTTGGCCTCTCGTCAGTGGCATGAGGCTCAAATGAAATAAATTTAGCCGTGTTCACGGTTCAACGGTCTTTGATCTCAAGAACAATAGCAATAACATGGCCGCCTATGAAATTGAATCTTGCGACATGATCATGGTCGATGAGTCCATCGCCAAAGGCGTTGGCAAGCAAGGCGGAATGCGCCTTTCTGGGAACCAAGAACATCATTCGCCGTTTCGATGTCGCCAGGAACACCGACACCACATCGTCCGCTCAGTCACTGATGGTTTTGACTGGTTCGGCGACATACAATCGCCTTCAAGACATTCGACTCTCCTACCAGCAGGCGGGCACGACAAGCTTCGGTCTGAAAATCCTTGGAAGCAACAATGTGGTCACGGGACTTACAATCACCAATATCAACGCGAATTCAGGTCTTGCAATTCAGGGCGTCTCCAATACGATTGTGGTCGGCGCGACCATTTCCGGAACCGGCGACGCAGGATCCTTCTCGACGGAACAACTGCCAACTCCGGCACGACTTGAGTCACATCACCGCCACCAACAATACTTGGAATGGCATCTATATCACGGGCGGACTTTCCAGCACCTATGCTCACTGATTGTCATGGTCAACCAAGATCAAGCGATTCAGTCTCCTGCTGGAGGTAGCGGAAGTGGAAACGTTTATCACGACATCATCGCGGCCAACAATGCGGGCGGGATCGCGGTCAATCTGTCTGGATCACAGGCCTCCAGTTTCACAGGATTTCTCAACGTGGGACCGAGTGGCCCCACCTGCGGCGGTGGCGGGCTATCAGGTTCCTGCAGTAGCCCATTGACGAGTTCCTTTGCTTCGGCGTTTGGAGGAAAAGTTACGACCAACGATACGATCAATACGACCGACACAGCTGGAACTGCAGCCTTCGCGGCGTCTCTCGATTGGCTCGGCTTTCAAAATCCCTTCAGGGGATGGGGAAAGGAAGACGCGGCAGCTTTCTCGAAATGTTCATAACGGAGCTTGTACGTCGGCGACTTGTCGCATCTGGGATTGGCGCGCCCTGAATGGAGGTCCCATCCACAATGTCAGTGGCAATGGATCGACCACGAACGGCACATTCACTCCCGAAGCGCCTGTCCAGCGGCAGTCGACGGCAACCAAACAATCACAGCGAATGGTAAAACCTATCTTAAGCATGCGATCGAAATTCATGCCGACTTGGCCGGAAATAATGACGGCCTGTGCGAGAGCGGAGAAATCTGTATTTACGCTCCGAATGCGGGATCTTACCAAGGCGAAGGAGCGGTGCTCGGGCCCTGCACTTTACCGGAGGAGCAGTAACGGGCGTACAGATTTACGCATTCCCTACGACCGGCATTTAAACGCTCTATAAATTAGCACTTC
>JADJNU010000013.1 GCA_016714165.1 Bdellovibrionales bacterium | reverse complement strand
GAAATGGGTTTCACCAACAAGGAGACCCTATTTCTATGAGACAAGAAAAATCTAAGCTCAATGAACTTAAGAGAAAAGTCGAACTATGGCGGAAGAAGAAACAACATCAGAGAGCAGCTATGCCCAAACAACTTTGGCGAGAGGCTGTGGACCTCTGTGAAGTCTATTCTGCCAGTAGAATAAGAAGGGAACTTCGTCTTGAGCATTCAAAGCTTAAAGCTTTGCTTGCAATGAGGGGAAAACAAGAGAGTCAGGCAGAGTTTGTGAGCATTGATTTGGCAAACCGAATGAATGTGAATCCAGTTTGTGAATGGGTCCGAACAGACGGCGCCAAGCTTCGTGTGAGGGTGCCAGTCAGTGATCTTGGTCAACTGGTGAGTTCATTTTTTGGAGGCCAACTGTGATCACAATGACACCCCAGATGAAGGTTCGCCTCTATTCCCAGCACATTGACTTTCGAAATGGCATTGATGGTTTGTCTGGACTTTGCCGTCGTCATTTTGATCTGGATCCTTTTTCCGGAGCTGTTTTTTTATTCCGTAATCGCCGAGCCACAGCAGTTAAAGTTTTGGTTTATGACGGGCAAGGGTTCTGGCTATGCCAGAAGAGATTGTCCCAAGGTCGTTTCAAATATTGGCCGAAGAATCAAGAAAGCGCGAGTCAACTGACTGCTCAAGAAATAGGAGTTCTTCTGTACAATGGTGATCCACTGAATAGTCGTATGGCGTTGGCTTGGAAAAAAGTCAGTTGACATAAAATTTATTCATGAGTCTAGTGTGTGCACCACTATGAATGCACACCAAGATCAAGAGCCCTCTCGAATTGAAATAAGTGAGAGCCATCTCAATAAACTAATCGCAGAGATTCAAGCAAACTCACTGACTCCACAATCCAAAGAGATTGTCGTTAAAGTGCTTGTATCATTTCTTTGGATAAATCGACAGCTTGAGAGCAAGAGGCTTTCAATTAAAAAACTTCTTCGCTTATTTTTCGGTTCGAAGACAGAAAAGTCTAAAAAAGATAATAATAAAGATGAGCCACCAATGAACGGCCAATCTGGCAATAAACAAGAGGGCCCTGTTAAGCCAAAGAGCAAGGGTCATGGTAAGAATGGCCAAGCTCAATATGAGTCAGCTGAGCGAATCCGAGTGACTCATCCAACACTTGCCGCTCAAGATCAGTGTCCTTCTTGTAATCTGGCTTCTTTGTACCCATATGGGTTTGGTGCAACTCTTCGGATATTTGGCCAAGCTCCGCTCTGTGCAAAAGTCTATGAACTTGAGCAGCTTCGATGTTCTAGTTGTCTCGAGTTTTTTACTGCGCCCCTGCCGGCAGAGGCCGGCCCCGATCGCAATCATATCACTGCAAATGCCATGGTGGCCCAGCTGAACTACGGCACAGGGGTCCCTTTTCACCGCCTGGAGACTTTGCAAAAGAACTTGGGAAGTCCTGTCCCTGACGCGACTCAATTCGACATGTCCGAAAAAGTGGCAAACTGTGGAGCCCCTATCGTGAAGTACATGACGACATTGGCTGCCTCAGCCGAGAAGCAGGGCTTTGATGATACTCCGATGCCAGTCCTTTCATTGATGAAGGAAAATAAAAATCTCTCAGACTCAGAACGCAAAGGAATGCAAACGTCTGCGATTATAGCCCATTCTGGAGAGAATAAAATTGCCTTGTTTATTACAGGCAGGAATCATGCAGGTGAAAATATAGGGGACCTACTCAAACAGAGAGACCCAGCCTCCCCAAAAGTAGTCCAAATGTCTGACGCGTCGGCAAATAATTTCTCTCATGAATTTATGGATCTTGTGATCAAAAGCCTCTGTCTTGACCATGGTCGAAGGAATTTTCATGAGCTGCTCGAAGCTTTTCCAATAGACTGTCAGCATGTAATCAAAGAACTTGGCAAAGTTTATAAGAATGATGCTGATGCCAAAGGGCTCCTGCCTTTAGATAGACTTCTCTATCATCAAGAGCATTCCCTAGAAATCATGAATAGGCTAAATAGTTGGATGGAAGATAAAATCGAAAATAGAGGTTGAGCCCAATAGCGAACTCGGAAATGCCATTGCCTATTTTCTTAAACATTGGAATGGACTGACCGCTTTTCTTCGAATAGCTGGGGCCTCACTTTCAAATGCTGAGGTGGAGCGGCTGGTTAAAAAATGCGTCCTTCGTCGCAAGGGATCAATGTTTTACAAAACAGAAGCTGGCGCTTGGATAGGTGATATACTTATGAGTTTGATTGAAACTGCTCGTTTGCCGGCAGAAATCCTTTTGAATATCTTGTTGCTATCCAAAAATATGCTGCCCAGGTCCGCGTCCACCCTGAAGACTGGCTGCCCTGGAACTATCAACTGACACTTGCTAGCCTTTGACATAGAGGCACCTCTCGCAGCTTAAACCTACAGTAAGGTAAATCCAAATATTTTGTCACGCAACCTCACCGGAGAGACACGTTTAAGGAGTCCAAAGCTTTTAGTTCTTCATCCGTCGCATTCTTAACTTCGTCAAACACAAGAAAATCGAGCCAGCCGCATTACCTAAAAATACTCCGACCTCATAGGGTCCCGTCGGTAGCTTTGCTACTTTAACAGTGGATTGTCCACGTCTGCTGTAGAGATATTAACAAGCCCTCTGACAAACAGTTTTGCCTGATTTTTGGGTCCTAAAATAAGTAACCTGGGAGTTGTCCTGGAGCTAGGTGAGCAGCATTGGCTGGATCAGGTACCCGCGAGTAATTCACGAATGAATTTGAATCATGATCCCATGCGAAGGTTGACTTTAAATCGTCAATAAAACTTTTGAGCAATGCCTCATCTGTCGTAGTAGCGGGTGAGTTCTGCCGCATAAGTCTTCTTGCAATCGGTTTGGGTCGTGGTCATGCCATCCCGTCTTGATTTGGTAAAACAGGTCGATCGTAAATCGCCACTTCGTGAAGTGCAGATTTTAAGAATGCTTCTTTCTCAAAATTAAAAATCTGACTGTCTCTGATGTTTTGTCGATGTGAACTTTACCTTTTCTATTCTTCCATACATGGAAAGTCGAAGGAGCAAGGCGTTCTGCGAGTTTTCCTGAGATATGCTTGGCCAAGGATTATAGCTTGCAGACCAAAACGTATGTCTTCTGCTATCTGTATGTGGATTGGCTTTAGGGTAAATCTGCTGACAAATGGAGCCTCCAAAGTAAAACTCACGATTGTCTAGTGGATACTGGTCATCAAAAATGAGAAAGCTGCATACTCGTTTTGATCTTTTTCTTTGGCTCTTTTTGCAGGCAGATATGAAATTTTCTTGGAATAGCTGACGAGCTAACTCTCGTCAGACTCAAACTCACCTTTGGTTTTTGAGTTCGTGGATAAGAGAGAATACATGATCCATTCTGGCATGAACCGTTTTGTCCAAGACATCACCAAGTGGTCGTTCTTCGTTTTTGTTCTATTCATAGATGTGGATGGTGTGAATTGTGGTTTCCACGATCCCCACGCTTTCCGCACTTTCTAAAGGTTTCAGTTTTCATATTTCCTCCGTTGTTAGTTGGGATTGTTCCCAACATGAGGAACGGCAGGTGATTCGGACATTTATAGGGCGTTTCCTACAAAAAATTGTCCGATGCGGATGTATATGAGATTGGAAATCGGTAAAGTTCCAGAAAGAAGGTATACAATGTTAGAAGAACTTAATTTTGAGGAATCTGAAAACTGGGAGTCGAATGAATTGCTCGATGATTTGGAAGGTGAATGTCAGGAGGTTTTTGACCACGCAGAGCAGATATGCGTCAAACTGAGATGGATGCAATGTTGCTTCTCTGTGGATCATCCGTCCAAACTCAACCCAGAGAAGTATATGCAATCGTTTCGGGGAGACTAAACATTACTGAAGGCAAGCGATATGGTCCCAAACTATGCGCACTAGTTGAAAACGTTAAAAGTGAATTTTTAGTGAAGTCAGAAGAACTTACTCGAGTGGTCGAACTGATGAATTTCATAATGAGTTTTTGTGACGACGATCTTGCATCAGATTGTTTGGTTTTGTGCAGTTTCGAAGAGAATTCAATTCGACTTAAACAGTTGAGCAATCAGCAAATTGTTAATGAGCCATTGGACATGACTTCGCCGTACTTCTATTTGAGGAAGTATTTATTGGAGGGTACACAGAGCTAGTTAAATGATGGATAAGTCATCATTGTTTTAGTGGCTCAAGGAAGGATCGGCCCGGGCGACACTATGCGGAATAAGTTTTTCGCATTCGGGGTCAGAGAAAAGTGACGGCGTTGGGATTATTTGTTGTGTCCCAACTTAGAGTGAAGGGAGCCGGAGCCGCATCCATGCGGCTCCTTTTTCTCCGACCATCATCAGGTGCTCGGGTTGCACTTCTGCAGAGCCCTATCCCCCTGAGTGACGCTTAATTTTTGAGAGATTTTTGTTTGGTTTTTGTGATGGGTGGAAAGAGCTCGAAAAAAAGCTCAACACCGAGTTGTTTTGCTTTTTTTCGTAAGCCCAGAGCCAAGATTTCACTGGCTAGATTCATCATGATTCTTGGATTTTGCAGACAATGCTCAACAAGCGAGCTGATGAGTTCTTCGGTCATGAGGTCCGGGCGGCCGGCATTGGTCATGACTCCGTTAAGCAACTTCACCAGATTGCTCTTGGCTAAGGGGTCGAGATTAATTCTGGTGCGTATTCTTGTAGCCAAAGGCAGAAGGCTTTCTTCCTGCAATTTTGCGGGAAGCCTCTGGTCACCTGCCAAAATCACAGTGAGAAGTATTTGAGAATCAAACTTTTTGCTGGTGAGAAGCCTGAGTTCCGACATTGTCGCAATTTGCATTTCCTGAGCCTCGTCAATAACCAGGACGGGACGAAAGAGGGCCGTATCAATGTGGTTTTGCCATTTCTCTCTGAGTGAAGTATGACCTCGGTATCTGTTACTGGTGCGCACATCGAGACCAAAAGGGACCCGAGCTCTCTGTAAAAGTCATTGAGACCACTTTGAGGGCGGAGAGCTCTTGAAGTTGTACCTCTTTTTATTTTTGAGATTCGGTCAGACAGGGCCCTCAAAGTCACCGACTTGCCGAGACCAGACTCGCCGGTGATCATAGCAAACCCGCCATCGAGAATGAGACTCTCAACTCGCCAAAAAAACTGATCCCATTGATCATTTGAGACAATACCATCGAGAGGAATCTCTGGTGTGAAGGGATTCCATTTAAGTCCATAAAACATCTGAATTTCATTCATTGTGTTTTCTCTTTATTGGAATTTGTGTGGCCGCTGTCATTCTGAGTTTCACTGAGAGGAATGTATGCGGGAGGAATGCCGGTCATAGCAAATTCACTCATCATCTTTTGCAAGAGAGGGGGAATGTCGTGAGAGTCATCCTTCTTCATTTCAGAGATGACCTGTCTTTTTCTGTCAGAATTTTGTTTGAGATCAATTGGATAAGCTGGGGTGAGAATGACCTTTGTCTTTGGATCAACAATATCAACATTGGTAAAGTCCCACTTTGCATAATGAATATGGATTTTTCGTAGGCCTCGATAGACCAGAGGAAGAATCTCAAACCTTTTTGCATCAATCGTAAAAGTGGCATCACTTCGCCGCACCCGCCGTACGATTTCGCGACGAAAACATTGTCTGAGCACTGTCAAGGATGGACTGGGTCTGGTTACTTTTTCGGACTCAAGCCATTTATTGACTGGGCTTTGCTTGAGCTCCGAATGGACATTCGAATTGTATTCTTGCTCGATCCAGATCCCGGTCAAATGGTTGAGCTTCTCGAGAGTCAACGTCTTATCATTTTCAAGCAGGGCCATGAGCCGCCCCTCAAGATTGCCCCAAAATGACTCCTGTTTACCATTTTGATAGGGCTATAGGGCATCGTGAGATCATGTTGAATACTTAACCGCATAAGCCCCTGGGTGAACTCGGCACTCACCATGGCCGCACCATTGTCGCTCATCAAAGCCCTCGGAAGACCTCGCTTCAGGAGAGCTTGCATAAAGCCATGGCTCAAAGTCTCTGCTGTCTCATGGATAAACCACTGAATATGGCAACACAGGCGAGTGCAGTCGTCCATAATGGCCAAGCAAATAGGGACCACTCGCTGTCCATTGGGCATCAGGACCATTCTACGAGCATGATGAAAGTCAAGATGCCACAGACCCCCTGCAAAGGGAACTTCGTAGGATCTTTTCTCCTTGGTCACCACCGTTCGATTTCGATGCCACCCTTGCTGAGCAAAGAGTCTTCTCGTCGAACTGTAGCAGGGGACTTTTTCAGACGGCCGCCAGGCGACCAAATTGTCATGATGAAGCTTTACTGTCCAACGTGGGTGCCTCTGGTATTGATCCTCGAAAAATGTCTTAGTCTTTTCATCAAAAATTTGAATTCGACCATCATCACTTCTTTTTTTAACATGAGAGCATCATACGGATTCGGACTTCTCTTCGCTTTGTAATACCATCTCTCGACTGTGGCATAACCATATTTCTTTGGAGTCCCAGTTCTGGGATCTTTCCAAAGCTTCTCACTCAATACTTTCAGCTTCAAACAGAGCTCCCCCTTGGCTACCGGTGAATTCAAAAGTTCCCCGATGACTGCAAAACGGAGCTCTGCCGTTTTTTGATGAATTGACATACTTCCCTCCTTTTTCGTTTAAATTGACCCGACTTTTCACTCATCGGTTTGATCAATTCTTAGAAAAAAGCTCTACCGGCCATCATGGATCTTTGTCTAAGGGCATCCTGTGGCGGAAAAATTCGGTCATCATTTTATTCTCACATCCCAGTAAATTCATAAACCTAGCAAACTGGCTTGGGCATTGGCTTGCAAAGCATTTCACCAAGGATGGCAGAGAATACTCAAATTCAACCTGAAGCAGACCCCTGGTCAGGGACATAAACGAACCCTGTTGATTTAAAACTAACTCCCAGAATTTATGCCAACGCTGAATAGTTTGCCTGGCTGAAGAAGGAATGAACCCAGAGAATTCAAAATTCATCGCTACCGCCAACAGAGCGTAGACCTTACGCCACAGAAACCTTGCCGAAATAGGGGTTAATCTTTTTCTGCAATCCGCACAGCGAAAACTGATACGGGTCTCTTCAAGGGTGTCGGCCTCAACCCCCCGTACTTTCCGAGGAAAATCAGCTCTATAAAGCCGACCCCCGCACCCACAACGGCAGTCTTTTTGAACTTTTTTAGCAACAGATTCATCCATCGCTTTGAGAGTCGCCCAAACTATGATAGCTCTGCCCGTGATTCACCTCAGCTTCTTTTTTTCAAGACAGAGATCAATATTGAATCAGGTCCCGGGTCAATTCTGACCCGGTATTTTCTTGTCAAATTGTCTAAAATAGCTTTGCAGACAAATTCAGATTAATGCGCACGCTAAGATCTCGATCACTGAGGGTACTGACCCCTGTCCGTCAAACAGCTGTTGAGTTATCGCGGGAATCTCCATCAAACAAAGACTTAG
>JADJNU010000012.1 GCA_016714165.1 Bdellovibrionales bacterium | reverse complement strand
AGAATAACCGTCTTCCTGATCTTTCTCAGTTGGTTGAGTGTTAAATCCTCCACCGCCTCCTATGTGAGAAGTTCCTCCAGCAGAGGCAAGAAAATCAGGATTTAGTTCACTTTCAACGGATTGAGCGTGAAATCCTCCGGTGCCACCTACTGCCGAACCATTACCGGCAATGAAGTGAGTTCTTAGGTATTCCTCAACCGTCGTAGAATTAAAGCCTCCACCGATGAAGCCACTTCCTCCGGCGAAACCAGTTCCACCAGCAGAGACATGAGAGCTAGTTGCGGTTGCCGATCCGCTCTGATGATGTTGAATAAACTGCACACGCGAATATCCGTCTTCCTGATCTTTCTCAGTTGGTTGAGTGTGAAACCCTCCACCGCCTCCTGTGTGACCCGTTCCCCCTGCAAAGGCACGAGAGCCAACTAGAGTTATCAATAAAACAAAAAATAAAGATTTAAATTTCATTTTGTGCCCCGTTTTTCTGAACAGAGTGTAGGTCATGGTAAGAATTCATCAAATAAGTAAAGTACATAGGGATCTGTCCTGGACAAGAACTCCTGATCTTACTAATAGCCAGTGCCGCAGTTTCGAGAATTTTTAGCGATTGAATATACCCATCTATACTCATAGACCCCCACATAGCTCCTATCGTTGCCTTGTGACAAGTCATATTAGCAGTGTTTGTAAAGTGCAAGTGAGAATGGATTACCTTCAATATATCATCTGCGTGATGAAAGGAGATTTCAGGCATCAAAGCCTTGATTGTCTCTCCATCGTCAGACACTTCAACGACTTTTCGCATTTTAAGTATTTCAAGTGATCGAAGGCCTCTTGTTCCGAATTCCTCCCTCAATTCCGTTAGAGATACTGGTTTATCACAGGTCAAAAACGCGAGTACATAAAGGGTATCTTGATCAAGTGAGGAAATCAGTGTTCCGGCAGCCACTTCTTTTTCCCTAAAGATAGAGAAAATATTCGATAACTCTGGATATTGCTTGCTGAGTAGCGGACCTATTTCAGAACCACAAGCGACCACGTCCAGAACATTGGCAAGAGTGGGGTAGTTTGCCGCAGTTTCGTCTTGCAAAATTCTTCTTAGACTCGAATAAGGAACTCTTGCTCGTCTTGCTAGCTCCGACACTGACCGTCCTGCTTCAGCGCTCAGCCAGCTATCAATTTTTTGCCTAATTTCTGAATTCAATGCCACGTATCAGCCCCCCTTAATTGAACCATTTCCTGATGCATCTGCTCTGCCATTTAACCAAAGTGGTTAAATGGGCACGTAACTAGTTGATTGCACAATGAATCATTTAACCAAGTTGGTTAATCTTCGTTTAGCCAAAGATTTTTCTTTATTCAAAAGGAATATTTTGATTTGGATGTCTCAACAAAGTTTTCATGGGTAAGGCTTGAGTAAATGTGAAAAGCTCGAGTTTTTTTCATGGTGGGTACTAAATAAAAAAAAGCTCGCCCTAACAACTTTAGCTGAAACTAAAGTGCCAGGGAGAGCCGGTGCGGAAAATATCTTCCAACACAAAGCAATTGGAAGTTATTCCGTCTTGGTTCTCAACGCAAGGGTGAGCTCGTTTTCTTGTCCGATTTTCGGGCAAAAGGGGGAGCTATGCGTTCTTTTTGGAATATTTTCCTTGTCTCGTTTCTGTGCTTTGCTTGTTCGTTTTAAAAATAATGACCATTCAAAGGCTCCGTCTCCGGTTAAAAGCGAGGCCTTGGGCCTCACCTTAAAGCTTGATGAAACGCTTCATGGAGAGATGAAGCTCAATGAAGTCAAAGCCCTCTCTCAAATAGAGCTATCCGGTGAGAACTTCTCACTTCCTTTTCTTGTGCCTGACGAGATGGTGCTGATGCTTTCCAATATCCCGGACTCCTCCATTCATGAGGGGGGGATTAGGGCTTTTATCAAATACATGGAATCAGAGGCTGAGCTTCCTCTCTCGGCCGTCAAAGTGGTGGCGGGTTTGACACCAGATTTGAAGTCCAATCTCAATCTGGAATTTCATGTGCATGGACTAAAGAATATCTTTACTCCCTCTGAATCAAGGACGGCTTCGGTGCGGATTCAGATCAATGGACAAAAAGAGAATGAGGTCAGAGTCCTAAAATTCTCGCTCTCAACACCTCCCAGCCGAATTGAATCAAAGAGCCTGACGCCTGAGGAGTTTTCAAGTCTGTCGAAGGAAAGTGAAAGTCTTTCGTTTTCTGAAATTAAGCTCGTAGATAAAAGATTTGCATTGTTGAGAGTCCTTCAGATCACCTCATTTGAGGAAAATCCCGTTGAGATTGTCCTCGGACAAAGAGGTTTGGGGATTATACAAACGAAAATCTATGAAAGGGTTTACCGAGATTTAGGATGTAATTTCGCAGTCGATGAGCAACATTTGAATTTCGAAAATCCAGGGCCTTTTGAGTTGATTCCGCTTAATGAGGAGTCCTTGCAGTTTGCCATGGACCGAGTTCATTTGGGTGAGGGATTCCCTAGAGAGCTCACTTTGCACTTAAAGCCCCAAATTCCCCTTTATGTGGGGCTTTATGGATCAGATCCAGAAACTCTCACTCTCTTTGACCAGGGAAGACCTCAAGACACGATGAGAACATTCAGGGGAGCTACGACTTGCCACGAGGAATGTGTAAGGGAAGAAGACTTTTGCACACCTCCACCTCCGAGGAATATGCCCACTTCTCTTGATCGAGAAGAACTCTTTGAGGAATCTCCATTTTTGAAGGTTCAGCTTCTTCCAGCTGCTTGTAGAACAAGGTGTGTTGAGAAAAAGCTCGTTCGCGATCAGGGTGACATCCTCAAAGGTAGACAACTTGAGAGCTTGAAGTTCATTGTGAGCGAATCTGGACTCAATCTGAAAGCTCAGAATATCAAAACCCCATCGATGACAATTGTTGATCAAAGAGCTCTGCCTCTTTTCTCTCACTTTGATTTGATGGGGATTTGGACTCCGAAGACCTCAAAATAAGACCATCTCCAACTCTCCTCTCTCTCTTCTCTCTTTTTAGTGAAGAGAGATGAGTCTATGGAGGCGAGATGAGATTTCATTGTGTTTCTGACAGATCATTAGCCCTTCTTTTTGGAGAACCAGATGAAAGCACTGAGACTTGTTTTAATGGGATTTCTTTTAAACTCCTGTGCCACTCACAGACAATCGCAGTTGTCTGCAATGGGTGTGGGAGCGATTGTTGGAGGGTCTTTTGGGTCCATGTCGGCACCAAAGGATGAAAGCAAACTCAGCCATGGAGCCCTTTGGGCAGCTCTTCTCTCATCAGGTTTCGCAATTGCAAGTCTTTACCTGTTTGACAATGAGAAGGCCTCGCAAGACTTAAAAATAGAGACTGAAGCGCTTAAAGCTGAATTAATAAAGTTCAAAAAATCAGAAGCCCCGAGACTTCTCTCTCAAGGCTCAGGGCTTTTTAGTCACTCGCTGCCTGATGAGGCAAGAAAACTCATCAGTCCCGGAGAGTGGAGAAAATACTCCGTCGATCAATGGGTTCAAGACTCCGGCAACCCCAACACTTGGCTTCACTACAACCTGATGTATGAGTTTATCCCACCGTCTTTAACTCCGTAAAAGTTCAAAAAATAAGGGATTCATCTAAGGCAAAACAAATTATTAGAAGGGAATTAACAAATGAAACATAATCAGACCTACAAAACCCTAATAAACCATCTCTCTGCTTTTTCATTCGCTCAACTTCTCTCTCCTCTTTGTCTTTTCATTTTAAGTTCCTCTCATCCAGCCCACGCAAGTAGGCTCAGTCAGGCGGCCAGTGTGGCCAACCAAAGTCTCTTAAGTCTTGCACAGGCAACGAGTGGGATTGCCTTTGCCCTCGGCGCTATTTTTTATCACTTTGGGGCTCCCTTCTTGGGAAAGCAGATTCTCATTGGCGGAGTCATAGGGCTTGCGGCCACCTTTGGAGGACCTGCCATTATTGAATTATTAAGGAGTGTTTTTGGTGCCTAAACCCATCCAAAAACCCTCATATTCCCTCAATAATTCGTCTTTGTTTTTTGGACTGAGTGAGGTGGACTTTATTTTCCTTGGCCTTCTCTTTCTATCTGGCCTTCTAATTTTTAAACAATTTGAATCCTTAAGGTTTCTGCCTCTTCTTCATCTTTTGATCTGCTCTCTTTCACTTGTTTTCTTAAGACTTAACTTTCGAAGACACACGGTCAGGGACTTTTTAACCCGGGCCTTTAACAGGAGGGTTCAAGTGATTTATCCAAAACTGACTCATCAATTCGATCTGAAAGCTCATCGCTTCTGGGTCTTTGAAAACTTAAGCCTCTTAACAGCCTTTGAGGTGGATGGAATCGATCCCGAGCGGGACGATTTGGAGGACGTGAGCCGTCATCTCACTCAATTTGCCCTTTCACTCGATCCAAGGATCACTCTTAAAATTAATCTCAGCTCTCAATGGGCCTTCTCCTCTTCAAGTACTAACCTCTCATCAAGAAAAGAGGAGCTCTCAGAGATCGGATTCTCACGGGATAAGATCACAATAAGTCTTGAGACCCAAATCGGCGGATTCTCTCAATTGATTAAGACCCTCTTGAGAAAGAAATCCTCCTCAGTTGAGGAATCCTATGCCCTCTCCCTCCTGGATGGGTGTAATCTCAAACATTTAGAAGAGATAGGCCTTCAGTGTCGAGTATTAAAAAAACCTCCGGTTTTCAGCACACGGGGTGAATTTATAAGAATACTCAAAGCCGGCATTGAAATATCGCACGATATTTTTGGCATCGTAAAGTTTCAGGGACCAACACCCACAGCTTTAAACTTGAACTCCCTTCACAGTCTCAGACAACAAATCCCCGAGCCCTATCAGATATCCTTGAAGCTCAGAAAGATGCCCTCAAGTCTCTCTGAACTCTTGCTCCGTCGCAAATCCTCTCAAGGCTTGAGCGGAGGGGATAAGATATCGGCTCAGAAGTATTATGATTCCGAAGATCTTTTGGAAAAAGTAGCCCTTGAAAGGGAGTCCCTATTTAATTACGAGCTCTACGTGATTTTGCCAAGAGTCTCTGAGGAGTTAATTCGAGAGGATTCAAAAATCGTCATTCATGCTCTGAAACCCATGGGAGCCTTCGCCCTTGAAACATTCGGAAGCTTTAACTGCTTTAAGTCTCTTCTGCCAGGAAATTTTCATCACTTAAGTTTTAAGGAAAGAGGAGACATCTTAGGTCTCTATTTCCCCCTTCTTGGATCTCGAGGAACGAAAGTGGAAAAAAAGGCTCAAGGTCTAAAGGGAGAAGACAGAAATCTTAAACAAAGCCACGGTCTTTATCTTCACCGCAGAGACCACAGTCTGAACTCGATTGATTTGTTTGATAAACGCTACGACGCCTTTTCAGCGATTATCTGTGGCAAGACAGGCAGTGGAAAAAGTGTCCTCACCAATCTTTTAACGAGAGCCCTTCTTCATGACAGGCGAATTCATATTATCAAAGTCGATGTGGGCGGAAGCCACTCGAAAGAAACCGAAAGTTTAAAGGGAAGAGAATACCGGCTGAGCCTTGACAAGCCCTCTGGCATGAATCCATTTTTGTGTCTTAAAGAGGGGGTGCATGAGTCCTCGATCTCTGTGCTATCGAATTTCCTCAACGTGCTGATGACAGAAGAAGGAGAGCTGACACTCTCTAAGGAATTAAGAGCCCAGGTGGAAAGAGCTTTATTTCTCTATGCCGAAGGGATCAAAGGAAAAGACAATGAAAGTCCATCCATTGATGGGTTTTTAAGGGAATCAAAAGATCTTCCGAGAAAGTCTCTCCTCTACCGATGGGCTAAAGGTGGTATCTATCAAAATGCTCTGATCAGTAAAAACGAGCAAGACCCGCATGAAGAGAACTGTTGCCTTCGCTATTATAATTTTTCAGATATTCATCAGGCCAGTGACGCTGATTTCGGCCAGGGCGGGTTCTCCCTCGTCATGGCTCAATTTAACCTTGAAATGATCAGATCAAAGGACAAAAAACTCGTTTTTATCGCAGATGAGACTCCTTTTTTTATCAAGCGATGCTTTGCCTTCTTTAAGTTTTCAACGGCTAACGTGAGAAAATTTGGTGGATCCTTCATTTCCATCAGCCAAAAATCAACGGATCTGATCGTTCAAAATGATCAGGGTATCATCGAGAACAGTCCCAACCGATTTCTCTTTAGCCCTGATGGAGAGAGAAAAGAGTTTCAGGAGAGATTTCAATTGTCGAGGGACAAGATGGAGGTCCTTGAGAATTTAAAAGGAGAGCAGAGGAGGTTTTCAGAGGTCTTGTATCAGGACAAATTTGGCTCTCGAATATTTCGCATTATCCTAAGCCCCGAGGAGTATTGGAGGTTCTCAAGCACTAGAGAGGACAACCAGAAGATCGAGAGTCTCATGAAGACAGTTCCAAGCCTCACTCGTCTTGAAGCCATCAGAGTCTTGAGTTTGGATAGAAAGGCTCAAGATTGATGAGATCCCATTCCTCTCAAACTCTTATTTCACTACTACTACTGTGTATCTCCTGTCTTTTGTCTCCCTCAAGGGCTCAAGCCTTTTTAGACACCCTTGTCGATTCTGCTGAAAAAGTAGCCGAGGCCTCAGCTCTCGTCGATGCCACCCATGAACTACTTAAGACCGTTGAGAACAACTCCTCGGAGAGGGACTCCTCAAACAAACGCTTTTCTGATCTGGATCGATCCATCAGTGAGCTCTCAGCTTCTCTGGATAAAATCGAGGGCAAAACCCAAACAGCGGTTTGGGCCAAGAACGAAATCGAAGCCCTGATGAAAGCTCCAAGGCTCTCAAAAATGACCTTAACCGACAGTATTAGATCTTCGAGTGAATATTTAAAAAGAGTTAAGCGTCTGTTCCTGGCGCTGGCGAATTTTCCAAAAGCCTCATCGGCCTATGCCCAATCAGAGAGTGCTTTTACTCTTCAAGAACAGCTCAAACTTCAAAGATCCTCGCTCGCTGTTCAGACTGAGATTTTGACCGAATTAAAACTTCAAATGAGAAAGTCCGAGATCGAATCGAGGAGTTTTGATGAACTGATGACGCAAGAGTTTATCAAGCGTCGGGGAGTGCATCCATGAGCTTTGAGTTCACCCAAAAAATGAGTAATGATGTCTTTCGAGAAACCAAGAGCTATATCGTTCTGATCTTTCCTGTGCTCTTCTCCTTAAGACTCCTCTATCTCAACATGACGGCCGCAAACTCAAGAGAGTATGGAGAGCTCGTCAAGGGAGCTGCCCTCTTTCTGGCTCTTCTTCTCTCCTATGAATATCTCCTCTCTCTGACTTTTGATTTTTCAAGAGCTTTAGAGGGCGACATTGCTCAACAAACAACTCAAAGACTTCTGCTCTCACAAAAAGACCCCATTGCAACTCCCGGCCTCTCTCTCGTTCGAAAAACTCTAGGGCTTATCACTTCTGTTGTTTATTACCTATCTCAGTGTCTTTTTATTATTTCACTTATCTTTATGTCGGCTTTGGCTCCCATTGTTTTTCTCTTCGGCACAGTTTTATCCATGCCCTCACTCATCAAGATCTTCTATTTTCTCATTCTTATTGGCTCTTCTTGGCCCCTCTTGTTTTCAGTCTTTGACCGAGTGGGAGGAAGCTTACTCCAAAATGGATTAAAATCTGAAAGTCAGATTTTCTACTGGTCCATTGATCTCTTAATCGAGCTCTTCAAACTCTTAAGTCCCCTCTCCTTTTGCAAGCTCCTTCTTCAATCGACGTTTGGAGGCTCAGCCTTAAGTGCCCTCTCCGGAGGAAAAGAGGTGGGAAGACGGGTTGCCGGAGGATTTGTCCATGGCTTCACTCCCCCTCGATATTTACCTCAACAGTCGAAGAGAAGGGGACAGCCCCAAATAAACAGCTCTTTTGGTTTAGGAAATCGAAGCTTAACTCTTCCGCCCTTTGCCTCCTCAAGGGGCTCTTCATTTCAAAAAAGTTCCAGGAACTATCAGGCCCCAATCACGCATGGAATAAGCGGAAAGTCTGGAATGAGAAATTATTCTGGAATGAGAAATTCTAAAAACACAGACCTGATGACTCATAACTCTCAAGACTCAAAAAAAGACTCAGGAGCTCTCCCCTTAAACCTGTCAAACCAAGTAGGTTTGACAGGTCCCTTTCGAAATCCATCTAGAGCTTCAATTGGCCAAAATCTTTTTACCCAGGATGGATCTAGCCAAAATAATTATGGCTCGTCGAACAGAGATACTCTTGGTCGCGCTCTGTCCTCTCAAGGACTTAAAAAATCAAATCCACATACTTCGGCCAATCGAAATGGAAATGGAAATGGAAATGGAAATGGAAATTCCAGCACTCCCAGTGGGATTGCAAGAGAAAGGTCTCAGGGTTTGAGAAGAGGATCTTATTCTTCGTTTCAGAAAACACAATTGAGACAAAACGAGACTTGGATTGATGGCTCAAAAGGGGGGCGTGAGCAATGAGTTTCCCAATCTTTAAGACCTCTGGAGGTTCTCTATGAAATTGGCATTTGAAATACTAAAGCCACAAATTCTAAAAATCCTTCTCTTTTTGGCCCTCACATCTTGGGCTTGTTTTGCGACTTTTCAAGCAGTCAAAAATCAGGGCAAAACCCTCCTGATCGGCATTGATGCCAACGGCACCAGAATTATCACAAGCCAAGACGATCCTCTCTTTAAGACGGAGCTCACTTCATTTTTAAAGCACTATTTCTCAAAGGCCTACAACTTCACCCCACTCGATTTCTCCCAAAACGTGGGAGAGGCCACAAATCTCATGTCTGAGAGTCTTTGGAAGAGTGAGGGAGAAAATATCCAAAGATTAAAGACAGCCGTTGAAAAGTCAGGCCTTGTGCAAAACTCAAGACTTCGAGGACTCAGCCAAGTCGATAAGGAGAACTTTCAAGCTCTTTTGCAAATAGAGCAGAAATCCCGCCTTCAGACCGAGAGTTTTCAAGTGAAAGTGATTCTCAAGCTCCAGCGCATCGAGAGGTCAGACATCAACCCCTGGGGCATGGAGATCATAGAACTTCGGGAGGAAAAACTATGATTTTAGCCCTTTTTCCCTGCTTTTTAGTGTGTATTTTGAGTGTTTTTGTAGGCTTTTTTCCCTATTTTTTCGCAAAAGCTCAGGCCGGATTTCTTCTCAGTTCTTCGATCGCTCTGAAGTAGGCCTGATCTACATCAAACCCGGACTCTCCAGTGTCATTCAATTTCCCTGCGATATTGATGAAGCCAAGGTGGGGTTAAAATCAAGCCTTGAAGTTCAGGTCTCAAAAACTCTCAAATCTGAACTCGTCCTATCGGCCAGGACAAATCTGGTTGATCCGACCAACTTGATCGTTCGATGCTCCCATGGGCTTTTTGTCTTCGACGTCATTGCAAACCAAAGACTTCATCAAGATGTGATCAAAATTTTGGGAGCCGTCAAAGGACCCGCCTTCACCGAAACAGTCTCCTACGAGAGAGAGCAAAGCTCCGCATACCTTAGGGACCTTTCAGCTCAACTCCTTCGCCTCAGATCACATCCTCGACGGGCATTCTTTACTCAATGAGCCAGAATCAGTTAAGGAATCTGTCGATGATTTTAAGACAATTGAAAATCACTCTCCAAAAGAAATGCCTTCAGTTACTGAAACCACGGCTCCGAATACCAAAAGGAGCCGGGCCAAGATCGAAGTAGATAAAAAATCTGCCCTTTCTCAAAGTGTCAGATCCAATCTTCCCCAATATTATTTGGCAGTAAATTCCCAAAAATCAAAAGACACTGAGAGTTCCATTATTCTTCCCATGGACTCAGTCAAGGAGACTCTCAAAACTCTAAGGCCTGGGGATATTTTATCAGCTCAAGTTGAACACTCCGTCATTGCCTTCCCCGATGAAAAGGCTCCGGTTGTGGCCCGAATTACCTCAGGTCATCTCGCCCAATCAAGACTCGTGGGCTTCTCCCGCCTTGAGCCAAACTCAAATCGAGTCTTCATTGATTTTGAAATGCTCTCTCCCAAATCCAAGGCCCAAGCTTTTTTCTTCAAAGGCACAGCTCTGACAGAGCTCGGCACTCCAGGTTTTGAGGGCATTCATCATTCAAAAGAGGCCAAGTATTTTGCAGGCGATTTTATCTCCACTTTTATGGCGGCCTACTTTGACGCTCAGGTTCCAAAATATCTGACTCCCTTTGGGGGAACCATTGAGGACACCTCCATTAACTCCTCAACAAAAAAAGCTCTCAGCCAAAGTGCCATGAGCTCGGCTGAGAGGTTTCGAGAAAAGCTTAAAAAGTTTCCTGAGTTCTCAGAACTCAAAGGTCCATTTGAAATCAAAGTTCTAGTTCTTGCCACTGCCATCGAAAACTAACAATTAACAAGAGGAGTCGAAAATGTCCGTTATCAAAATAAATTCCGAAGCCGCAAGTCGAATCAAGTCTTTCAAGGAGCATGCAAAAGGCATGGGACTGAGGAGCTCTGATTGGACCAAAGTTATCTCTCATCTTATTTTAATGGAAAAAGATGAGGCCTGGTGGAATCTCATCAACCGTTATGCCGAGGAATCCTTTTTGCTCGGCAAGGCCATTTCAGATCCCGAGGTCAGAGGAAAACTTCTGGGATTGGTGAAGGCCTCTCCTCCCAGATCGAGACTGATATCAAACAAAGACCACCACAACACTCCAGAAATTGTCTTAAGAAAGCACGGCGAGAGGCCATGAAAATAAAGAGCCTCTTTTTTCTTCATGCACCGGAGCCTGTACCGCGACCTGTACCGCTGGGGTGTACCGATTACCCCCTTCCAAATGGTATAGGCGCCGGTGCACCCGAGGGGGAGTTAAACTATTGAATTTGATGATTTTTGGCTCTGGCTTTGGACTGCGTCCATTTTGTTGACCACCCACCCCCAACAAATAGTTGAGGTCGGGTGGTCAACAAACCGCCAGAGCCCGTTTCGGACGAAGATTTTGAAGTAGATGGAGAGCACAGAAGGAAGAGATGGGAGGGGGTGCAACATGAGGGAAGAGAAATGGATCATCTAAAAAATAGGGAGAAAGTGTGATCGTGGATTTCATCAAAAAAACAGTTGATCGAGATAATAAAATCCAACCCATTCTTCACAGATTTTTGAGTTCTCATTGCGTTGATGGGTACGGTTTAGGTTACGTTTTAGGGCTTCAAAAAATCACACCTAAAACGTACCCTCACACGTATCCCTCAAATTCATATCCTATTGAAATGAAGTGTGTTCTTGGCTCGGGCTTTGGCTATAGCCAATCTCAAGACCACCCACCCCCAACGAGTAATTGGGGTCGGGTGGTCTTGAGAACGCCCGAGCCATTCGGAAGGGTCCCAAAGATTGGAATAAAAACAGGGGGTGAGGTTAATGAAATGAGAATTATTTTTGAAGACACAACGAAGATTGATGCACAGAGGAAAACATGAAGTCGCCAGAGAGATTTTTTAAGGAACCATTGTCGCTCACACAAAGAGATCTTCTTCTACTTGAGTTCTTAAACGAAATGGGACCCATGGAACTTGAACCTTTAGCCTATGCCTTCTGGGGACAAGACTGCTGGGAGACGAAACTCAAAAATTCAAGGAATCGCATCAATCGGCTCAGATCAAATGGACTCATCGAGGCCATTGTCCTTGGAAGGAAAATTCTCTTCTATCGAACAACCCCCATGGGAGTCTCGGCTCTTAAATGGTATCGACCCGAAGTCCGTCGGCTCAAACCAACAACTCAATTTTCATTTAATGTAAATCACTCAGTCCTCGTCGCTTGGAACAGGATCAAGCTCGAACAAGTCCTCATAGCACGTTCTTGGAAATCCGAAAGACGACTCATCAGCGAAGATCTCCCCCTTCAGAGAAAAGCTCTCATGAATAAAATGAAGGTCTTCATCCCCGACGGAGTTTACACAAATCAATTTTCAAAAAATGTCATATTTGAAATGGAGCACTATCCAAAGTCCCCCGCACAAAGAAAGATCAGGATTTCAAAACTCAAAGGTCTATTGACCTATCTGCCCACACACTACCAAGCCATTCACATCGTCTGCACCTCTCAACTTGTCGCTGAGAGTTACAAAACTCTGACGCAAGGATTGAAAGCTCAAGTTCAGTGGATCGGGGAAATATTTGATCAAGGAGAACTCTGCCATGTCCTCAAAAAATAAGATGAATGAAAGTGATCAAAACGGAGTCCTCATTGTCTCAGGATTCCTGGGAGCTTTACTTCTTCTTGTCAAAGTTGCCAAATATCTGCCCATGGTTTTCTTAGGCCTTTTGCTCGGTCTTGTTTTGGGCGGAGCTTGGGGAATTGAAAAACCCGCTCAAACAAAAGTGTTTGTGTTTCTCACAAACCTTTTGGTGCCATTGGCAATAACTGTTTTTGTATTTGGGTTTCCGACACCGGGACACATCTATTGGGGGATTTTCGAATATCAGTGGGGAATTGATCTCTTCCAATGGATGGCCTCCACTTACAATCACTTGATTGAGACTGGACCCTTTTATCTATGGATCAAAAAGATCCTGAAACTTAAATCCCTCTCGACCGTTGATGTGCAGCTCTACTTTTTAAAAGTCTTTCTCCTAGGTTTCTTTGCCCAATTTGGTTGGTTCTTCCTCAACATCCTCTTGAAAGGGGCTCTGTCAAAAAACCTCATGGCCCCTTTAGCCAGTAACTTCTATCAGTGTTTTAGGCCATTTCTCGATTCTGCTTTCTTGAGCTCCTTAAGACCGGCCACTCCTCAAAGGGAGAGTTTTTTAAAAATAGGATTTTCAAGCCTATTTCTCTTGTCAGGATTTTTTGAGCAGTTCTCAGACGTCTCTCCGATGATTCAGGCCGCAGCTCTCCCCTATTTCGTCTTCCCAACTTTAGGACTCTCCATTCTCCGACTCACTCCTCATTTAGCCCAAAGCATTCTTAAATATTCAGAAGATCAGACTCAACCACAAAGAGATGAAATTCTGATCGGTCATAAAATTGGAAACAAAAATCAGCCTGTCTATTTAACAAAGGCCAATCTCAATTATCATGTTCAGCTCATCGGTGGCAGTGGTGCCGGCAAAACCACATTGATCCAGGTCATTCTCTCAAGGCTCATTCCTCAAAAAATGGGAATCATCTTCGTCGATCTCAAGGCTGATTTTGACACGATCCAGTGGATCAAAAATGAGGCCCAGAAAACTGATCGATTGCAGGACCTGGAATTCTTCTGCCTCACTCAGCACAAAATCTCTAAACCCTATAACCCCATCAAACATGGAACTCCTCAGGAAATTCTCTCCCAGATTATGAACTCCCTTGATTGGTCCGAGGAATACTATAAGAAAACCGCCTCCCGAGCTCTCTCTGATCTTCTCTTAGCCCTTTGCCAAATCAGAGATCATGAGAAATCCGAATTCACAATTGAAGACCTGGCCCGTTATCTCTCTCAACCCGATGAACTTGAAACACTCGCCGTTTCAGAATTTCTCGACAATGACACAAAGCAAACTTTGAGAGATCGAGCTGAATCATTAAGAAGCAAAGACGGAGCTCGTGAAATATCTGGTCTCCTCTCTGATCTTATCAATATATATAGATCCTCGGCCGGTCCCCTCATCGGAAAGCAGTCCATATCCCCTTTGGCTATTGATCTCAAAGACACGATGAAAACAGGTAAAATCACGTACTTTCTTCTGAACTCCATGGCCGACAAAGCCTCCTGCACTCAGCTTGGAAAATTGGTCCTTCAAGATCTCATTAGATCCGTCGGCGAGATCTACGACGAGGTTCCCGAAAATGAAAGAAAGCCATGCCTATTGATAGTCGATGAATTCGCAAGCTTTGCGACCGACAACTTCATCGATCTTCTCAATAGAGCAAGAGGTGCAAAACTCGGAATCATGGTCGCCCACCAATCCCGAGGAGATCTGATGAAAGTCTCCCCCACTTTTTGTGATCAATTGGAAAGAAACTGCAATACCAAACTGATCTTCGGAACCGACAGCCCCGATGATGCAGAGTATTTTGCCTCCATGGCCGGCACACGAACCATACAAAAATCAACAATGCGTTATAAACGAGGACTGCTCTGGGATCAAAACACCGGAGATAGATCCGTCAGGGACACTGAGGAATTTGTCGTGCACCCAAATCAAATCCGACAACTCGGGCAAGGACAGGTGTTGAAGATTTCGCGGTTAGTTAGTGAAGAATGCATTTTGTGTCAAATACGCGCTTAGGCGATCTTTCAGATGGTTGGCTTGATTTAGTCCAGTTTTGTAATTTTTTATTCGATATTGCTTTGAATTGAAACCGAATTGTTTTTATAGTTTTTATATAAAAGTTTTCGGCCAAAATGGAGGATTGATTTTATGCAGGACAACTTAATAAGTATTAGATCAACGGACCTGAGGACAGCCTTAAATATTGCTCCAGCAACTATGAATGACCTTTTGAAAAAACTGGAGTTCAGTATTTGCCGGGACAGGCCAAGCCGGGTCGAGGCGCAGCTAAGGATTTTCATCATCTGACTCAAGACGACTTCTTGAGGCAAAGGGATTTGTCTATCCAACTCCAGCAAAAGTTATCTCGTTCATGATGTGTAAGGGCGGAGTTGGAAAAACAACATCAAGCTTTTTCGTTGCAAACAGAATGGCCGCTTATGGAGCTCGAATTCTAGTTGTCGACGGCGATTCACAGGGAAATCTCACTTCTGCATTTGATTTAAGTTCCATGAAGATTGAGATTGACGAGGAAACTCCAATTCTAGTCGATCTTTTGACCAAAGATGCCTCAATTGATGAGGCCATCATAGCATTTTCGCCGTTCCTTCACCTAATTCCTTCAACGCCACTGAATTCAATATTGGAGAGCAAGATTAGGGATAACTTTAAGAATCCTAGCGTTCCTTTCTCAAAAATATTTGAGATTGTTAAAGATAGGTACGATTATATCATTATTGACTGCGCTCCAGCGTTGAACCTAACTAATACCGCAATCATTTGTGCCTCTGATTTAGTTGTTTTACCGGTAGCCCCAGATAAGTTTTCTCAGATCGGACTCGAACAAACTCTCAAAGAGATCCATCAAATAGAGGAAGACTTTCCAGAAATTGGAAATAGGGAAACCAGGGTCATATTCACTCGCTTTGATGCTAGGGAATACACTTCTCTCAAATACCTCTCCGAAATAGCTGATAGCAATAAAGAAAGAATGTTCAAGACGATGATACGGACTGCGTCCGATCTTAAAAATGCAATTACAAAAAAGGAAGATCTCTTTCAATACAAAAATTCTAACGCCAAGGATGACTATGACTCTTTTGTTAAAGAAATAATGGGGATTGACACTTTTTTTTCTAAGAAAAGTAACTAACTCTTTAAGGTATTTATAAAATGGCTAACATTGACGACGTGCTCGAGAAAAATAAAGTTCGAATTGATAGAATTAATCAGCCAAAAAAAATTAGAAGAACCGGAGCAACTAGACCTTGGCAAATCGGACAAACGGAGAGGCTATCCGGAGCATCTTCGGAGCAGGACATTGAACAACTCAACCCTGTTTTAAAAAATGCCCTTTCGGATGAACTCTCGCCGGCAATAAAAAATGAGATCATCCCAGACAAGGTAGATTTAAATTCATCGAGGAACAAAGTATCAAACAAGTCGCTAGAGGCTTCAGGATTGGCTACAGGAAGTGATGTCATACCCCCTACTTCTGATACCCATTTTTTAAAAACAGGCCAATTAAAAGAAACTACTGACACAATACCGACACAAATAAAGACAATACCGACACAGATTTTTGAACATAGTATCGAACCGTTAAAAACCTTTAGCGGAAAAATTACCGACACGATACCAACACAAAATGAAGTAAATATCCAACACGATACCGACACAAAAAAAGGTTCAATACCGACACAAAAAAAGAGAATTAATTCCGAAGAATATCCCGCCATTAATCATTCAAGAACGTTATCTAACAACATTACCGACACGATACCGACACAAAATGAAGTAAATATCCGACACGATACCGACACAAAAAAAGGTTCAATACCGACACAGTTGCGACACACAACCGAAACAAATGGAATAGATCACAACCCTATTCTAAATAAGTCAAAAAATAGAGTTAACCGACACATTGCCAACACAATGCCGGCACACACTCCACTCAATGTTCAGATAAAAGCGACACAACTCCGACACGCATTCGACACAATACCGACACCACATCCGACACAGTCCCGACACAGCATACCAAACCATACCGACACAATTGATCGCGATCTCCTCGCGCTGCGTGGTCACCGGCTCAGAGTCTTTCACTTTTGTTATGAAATGACTCTCAAAAGCAATTTTCAAGGATTCAGAACAACCTACGATTCCATCGCCATCAACATCCAGATTCCCCTCGGCAGTGTACGAACGACAACAAAGAGACTGAAGTCCAGTGGCTTTATCGAACTACAAGCTATTGGAAAAGGACGTGGAACATTAGTGCAAATTCTCGTTCCAGATTTAGTATCCAAACTGTATTCCAAACGCCTAAATACCGACACAATACCAACACATCTGGTGGAAAAAAACCGACACAACACCGACACCACAAACGACACAAGACGCGCTAGTAGTAGTAGTGATTTTAATAATATTAATATTACTAATACTAGCGGCTCTGAATCCAAGCCAACTGACCTACCCGAAGAGTGGATCGAGATCCAGACACCCGAAAATGTGAAGGCCATTGGTTTTGGTCAGACTCAGATCAAACAACTATTCCAGTTGGGTACCTTATCCGCATCAGAGGTTCAGGAGTCCCTGGATGCCTTTGCTTACGATCTAGAAGTGGGAAAGGTAAATAGTCGCGGTTCAAAGCTTGGCTTTCTGATGGGCATCCTCAGGCGTTCTGGAGCCTACATTTCTGAAGGTCTAGTGAACGAGCTCAAAGTCCAGGTGGAGAACAACGAAAAGCGCAGACGTGAGATGGCGGACCTTGAAAAGCGCCAAGCTCAGGATAAGTTGACGGCTAAAGCTCAGGAGATCGCATCTCACATGACAGAGAGGGAGAAGCTTTCACTTGTTCCCGAAAACGGACTGGTCAAGATCGGCAGTGTTTCTCATGAGAGGCTCGTGATGGCTAAAATTGTTGAGGGCCTCTCAAAATCTTAAAAAAACTATCTTCGGATCGGGTAGGGGACAAAGGGATCCCGTTTTCATGGAAGGAGGCAAGGTGGGTCAGTTTTGCAGAAAGCAATACAATTCGGAATATTACCTTCGCAACAAAGAGCGAATCAGAGAACATCGGCTCAAGAGAAAGACTGAAATTCAGGCCTCAAAAGTTGAATCTCAACTCTCCTTGTTTGAAATTCAACGTGGTCCTCAAATAGGTCAACCTCGGAGTCAAACTTTCAAATTTGAATTACTTGGCCTCCTGGCCCAGATACTCCTTATTGCTGGAATCACTTACTTTTTACTCCATGAGGCAGTTGAATTTTATCAGTCAAACAATTCAAACCTTGAACAATCAATTCTCGCGGCCGTTCTCGTTGAAGGACTGTTGATCGTGTTTGCATTTCTTAAGCCCTCAAATCTGCCAAGTCAAATTCTGGTCAAAGCAGTGCTCGTGATTCTTTTTCTCTATTCATCCTGGTCCTTTTCTTCAAATGTGATTGGTAAGGGGATGGGCAATATTGCTCAGGGAGAGGTGCTGCGAGAAAGCATTTCCGGTCTCAAAGCAACTATGGCCAAGAACGACTTGGCGATTGAGATATTCATGAATAAAGCTTGGCTCTCAGCGGCCAGAAAACTCACAACCGAAAACAATGATCTCAGAAGACGCCTTTTAGAGCTTCAGGCCCAGGAGATGAATCAGAGCCGGCCTGAGGGAGCTCAAATGAGCAACACATTCTCCCTCGTTGCCCTGAGATTCTTATTTCAAATATCAAACATTGTCCTCGTTCATCAATTAGGTTCAGGTTTTCAAAGGCAATTTCGGTCTCGGCGCAGGACTCAAGTCTGGCGAGGCGAGATGAGTTTTGCTGCGGTATGATGAGAAATCAATCTCTCAATAGACTATTTGAGCCCTATTCTAGGGCTCAAAACATTGGATCCTCTCTTCATATAACCATCTGAATTTACCAGGAAATAATAAATTGACATTTTGTATTTACATTTTGCATGTACATTGCTATACTCAACCTAGTGAAGATTAGCTATTTCAACTGGGATCAGCATAACGAAAAGAAGTGTCAGAAGCACGGCCTGTCGATAGCCATGATCGAGGCGTTCTTTCTGAGTGATCCGTTGGTCACATCTGATAATAAACACAGCGAGGCCGAAGATCGGTACGTGGCTTTCGGTCTTTATGACGGTAGGTACTTGGTAGGGGTGTTTACGCTTCGGGTAATTGAAGGTCGATTTATGATTCGTGTAATTAGTGCCAGATACGCGAAGAAAAAGGAAATAGAGGCATTAAATGAAAAAGAAAAAAGCAAAAAAAGCAAAGGTAAGTAAAAGTGTAAAGAGTGACCCTGTGGAGAGGGATTTTTCAGATCTCATCAAAAATGGAGACTGGAAGCCATTCTCTCATTACTTCCAATTTGTCCCTAAAGATAAGACGGTGACGTTTCGGATATCGGATGATCTTTTGAGGAGACTTAAGGAACTTGCGGAATTAAAGAACACAAAATATCAAAGGCTCATTCGCGAGGCATTGATTCAATATCTTGAGAAGGCATCGTAGGGCGGGTTGGTGGCCCAAGACTCTGTATTTTTGCAATAGGGCCAATTTTATGAGGTCTAGGCGTTCTAGGCTTAGAATACCATGGTTTAGCTTGCGATAACTACTACTCTGTAGTACCTTAGTGGGATGAGGCGAGTCTTTGTATATGCAGCTATGATTCAATCCCGACTCGCAGAGTTTAGCGACTCTGATGCGAAGGCTCGTGAAATTGAGAATGTGATTCTTAATAACCCTGAGGCGGGTGACATCGTGCCGGGAACCGGTGGCGTAAGAAAATTCCGACTGGCCGATGAATCCAGGGGTAAGGGAAAGCGAGGCGGTATCAGGGTTTTGTTTTTGGATTTGTCCCATGTGGAGAAATCGCATGTGCTGTTTCTCTTGAAGAAGGGAGAGTCTGAGGACATAAGGCCCGATGAAAAGAAATTGATTCGCGAACTGGTAGCAACTTTGAAAAAGGAGAGTAAGCCGTGAAAGCAAAAAAATCTGTCTTGGGGCAAGCCCTGATCTCCAGTCTAACTGCGGCCGTAGCTCATGAGCGTGGCGAAACTGAGCTTAAAACTGTTGAGCGTGAACTTGCTCCGCCTGCACCTGAGTTTTCCAAATCTGAAATCAAGAAATTGCGCGAAGCCCTCCATTGTACTCAGCTCGAATTTGCATCACTTCTAAATGTAAAACAGGGGACAGTTCGTCATTGGGAACAGGGTTTGCGGAAGCCTTCTGGCTCTGTCTATCGTCTGTTAGAAATTATTGCCAAGAAACCGGAAATCGTAAAAGAGCTGAAGGGTGCTTGAGAGGAGTTTGGTTCGGAAAATCGATTGTGATTATGAAGTGATTGACTCAGTAGCATCTGCCTTTTTGATCGATAAAAATGGTTATAAGCTTAAAAATATCATATAGTTGACGTTTTCTCTCTAACTCGAGAGTGATGGCTCATCCGATTAAATTGTAACAATCGTAACAGGCGGGGAGGTCCTTTTGGGCCCCGGATTCTGCATGAAATCATGTATGATTATTGCACTTTTCTTACATTGGAAGTTACGTGACGCTTGATATTATATAATGCATCGAATAATTGTCCCTCGTCTTTTATCTAATAGCTAAAGGAGAATTGCATGTCGGGAAAAGTGTGTTGCTTATTGTTTTGTTTTCTCATGTCCAATGCGGCGCAGGTAACAGCAGAACAGGTTGATGAATCTTCGCGACGACCAAAAGCCAGTGATCTTCCTCTTTCTGAATTGGTCTTAAGGGTTATCGACACCGATTTGGTTGTCCCAGGAAGAAGGCGGGTAGAGAACCCAAATATCGTGTTTTTGAATAAGCAAGATTTTTTATTGCAGATGAAAACGCACCTTGATGAGTTGGTCGCTGATTACAAGTACTCATATGGATCAATCTCAGGAAATAGAATCAGGGGAACCGATCGCAGTAGAACTGTTGTTGATGCTTTATTTGAAAAGACAGGGTGGTTTTCTTCAAAGCCTACCGATTCAAAAGTATTTATTTTTTCTGGATTTTTCAATGAAGAAGCAGTGGGGCAAGTAGAAGGGGAAATGGGATTTTTTGAGAGAATTCTGCACAGGGCATCATCTCAGGACATCCAATGGTATTTTTTCAACAACAACCTGTATATTAGCGCGATAGGTGAAAGAGAATGGTTGGCTGATAGCCTGCACATCCTGAAGTTTACAACAGAAGAGCATAAAAAGGAAATAGCGGACTTTTTGAGCAGAACGATACCAATCATTCAGCAAAAAAGTAGAGGACATGAAAATCTTTATCGACGAGAGACCTGTGTCTGATGATGACCAATGGACAAAATTTCAAGAATTAGCTCGGAGGTATACAGAAGTAGGAAACAGAGCCGATAATATAGTGCGTGAATTGAGAAATTTTAAATATGGAAAAAGTCTGTCAGCGGCTGTCGATAAAATCAGAGAAAATGAAGAGCTAATCGCTCAAATCAAGGCAAGAATCGATCTGCTTTGGGGTGAGACCGGGATGCGATTGACGGAATAAAAAAGCAAGTACTTGTTGTTCAATTGTGTGTGCCCCATGGAATATTGGGGGCATGTGTTGATTCTTTTTATCAACCAAAAGCACAGTTCGTTGCCATGGGGGGTAACTGGGCCGCAGTCGATTGTCCATTACGATTATTGGATACGTCTGTGAAGTTCCTCCAAGAAAAGATATCAGATTATAGGAATTTTCTTACATCAATTAAACTTGCACACTGTGCATCTAGTTGTGCTAGATTCAGCCACCTTGATTTTGAGGCCTCCTCTTAAAGATGGCGACGAAAAAGAAGATTTAGGAGAAGTTGTTTTTTTCGGGCCTCATAATGGGAGTAAATCGGTGTCGTCTTTGAGAGTATTGGCTTTTTTTCTGTTACGATCATTCCGGTTTTTTTGGAAGTTGGTTTGAATCCAGGGCTTCCTCGTCAAATTCTAAGTCTTGCAGATTATTTGTATCAGACTCATCCAAGCGTGAAGTATCCACCCTTTCCTATGGTGGCCTTTCCCAGTGGCTTTCAAAAGAGCCTTTGTTTTTGGGTCTTCCGTGGACTGTGACCTCAGAGGGGATAAGCCTTAATGGGTTAGTGATTCAGTCGACCGAGGAAGTTGAGGCAAGGCTTGTGATATCAACTGAGCTCAAGCGACTTTATTGGCCAAGTCGTGGCCTCACCGGCGGAGTCCCTCCTAGAGATATTATTCTACAGGCTTTAGTTGGAACGCAATTTCATCCCTACAATTCAACAGCCAATGGCCCAAGAATTCTAAAAGATTCTCAACGAGAGGCTGTTCGAGTCATAGAGTCTTTTCGCAACCGTGGCCGTGATAGAATATTGCTGGTAGCCCCTCCCGGGTTTGGTAAGACTGAAGTTGCAGTTGAATTTTTATCTAAGGCTAGATTTGCTTCTGGTCTTCGCCTTATTATTGCAGACCGAGTCCTTAATCTAAGAGATTTTTCAAGGAGTCTGAATCTCAGGGGTATTTCACATAGTCTGTGGTCGGCAAATTCGCAAGAGCGTCCTAATTTAAGAGCGGCTGCGATCGAATCCAGGTCAGCTGAAAAATATGTCGTCACAACGACGGCCACCCTTAGAAATCAATTTAAAAGTTTGAATGAAAAAGAAAGAGATGAACTCGCGAGCGTCTTAAAATTGATGGTCTATGATGAAAGCCAACATTTGGGAGCTCCTCTCATGCGTGATTTTTTAGAGGACTTGAATACTCGGAAAGATTTTTCTGGGTTTATTCTGGGTCTTACGGCAACTCCTGTGCACCGAGACATCTCTCTTCAGGAGATGTTCTACAATCAGAGCTTTTGGGTTCATCTTGATAGCGCTGAAAAGGTGATGAATCAGACTGAATTTCTCGAAAGAAATGTCAGTGATGTGGTTGAGCAGCTTTATCAAACCTTTTCAAAGGGAGAGCTGACTCCATTTGATCAATTATTTTTTCTCTCAAAAGAGATATTTGGGATTGAAGATCTCTTCGTTCAAGGTCTGGACAATCTCGATGTGCCAGGCTGCCGCTACGTCATAAATCCAAAACATTACGAATATATTGCTCGGTTTTTAAAGAGACTAATTCAAGAAAAAGATAAGGTACTGATTGTCGCAAACTCAATTGAAGAAGCTGAGTCTTTGAGCAAAGTTTTCAAAGGTGTATTTCCAAGTCATTTTGTCGAGTTTGTTCATTCAAAACAAGAGATCGACACAAATATTGAAATTATAGAAAAGTTTAAGAAAGCTCAAAAGGCAATAATTCTATCGGTTCGTATGCTTGATGAGGGGGTTAATTTATCAGATCTTGATCTATTAATCGATCTTAACTCCACGGCCAGTGTCACTCAGTTTTTGCAAAGACTCGGTCGTCTTCTCCGACTTAAGGAAGGAAAGTCTTGGGTAGATGCTGTAAGCCTTGTTGAAATAAATGAAGACACAGCAGTTGAGTTGCTGAGCATCTTGAGTGAGGTAAAAAATATGACTCAACCCAGATCAAATGGTCAAAGGCCATTGAAGAGGCAATATCCATCAGTCTCGGCAGTAGGCATAGACCAACATATATTCGCACAGGACTCGTGGAATAACCTTAAATCAAGTATTCAAGAGTTCTGGCAACGAAGGCAGTCCAAGTGGCGGCCTTTTGAAGTGGCGAGAGAATGGGCGAGAAATAGCGGAATTAAATCCAGTTCTGAGTGGAAGAAGGCCTCTAAAGAGAGGCGGCGTTTACCTGAAGATATTCCGGGTGCTCCAAATACCGTGTATAAAGGAAAATTCAAAGGTTGGGGCGACTGGCTTGGGACAGGTAGGATATCTAAACTTGGGACTGATTGGAGATCCTTTGAAGAAGCGAGAGAATGGGCGAGAAGTAGCGGAATTAAATCCAGTACTGAGTGGATAAAGGCTTCAATAGAGGGGCGTCTCCCTGAAGATATTCCAAGTAATCCCAATGTTGTGTATAAAGGTAAATTTCAAGGTATGGGCGACTGGCTTGGGACTGATTGGAGATCCTTTGAAGAAGCGAGAGAATGGGCGAGAAGTAAGCGGAATTAAATCCAGTACTGAGTGGATAAAGGCTTCAATAGAGGGGCGTCTCCCTGAAGATATTCCAAGTAATCCCAATGTTGTGTATAAAGGTAAATTTCAAGGTATGGGCGACTGGCTTGGGACTGAATGGCGATCCTTTGAAGAGGCGAGGGAATGGGCGAGAAATAGCGGAATTAAATCCAGTTCTGAGTGGAAGAAGGCCTCAACAGAGGGGCGTTTGCCTGTGGATATTCCGGGCAATCCCTATGCTGTGTATAAAGGCCAATTTCAGGGTATAGGCGACTGGCTTGGTAAAGAGATCAAGTGACACAGAACTTGAGATGGTCCTTTTTTACTAGGTTCAGACGGATGCCTTTGGCTAGAAGCTTCAGCACGTCACAATCATCCAGATATGATTATGGGAGTTTTCTTACATCAACACAGGGCTGACGCTTGACATTAGATAACGCATTGAGTAGAGAGGTGCCAATTGGAATTGGCTATCGATTCGAATGAAAAATGAAAGGATAAGTTTTATGATGGTTGCTTTTGGCCGGATAATTATCTCGAGTATTTTTATGGGGGTCTCTTTTCTAGGCCAAGCCTACGTCTGTATGGAGGCATATGAAAGTTCGAAGTCTATCGAAATTTCATTGCAACATGTTTCGCCACGCGATCAGTTAAGTGAGATACAGAAGTACACTAGTGATACTTGCGCCTCGCTGAAGGTTTTGTCTGTTTTTTCTGATCATGTGCAGATTGGAACAATAAAATAGAACAACACGTGTACTATCCGCCACTTCTTCCGGGTCGAAGAGACGCAGCCGATAGAAAATCCTGCAAAGTTGCTGTTCCGTATCATATTCCCAGCGAATCCAAGGAAGAAATAATTGAATGCTTTATGGATACAGAATGTCCAACGGAATTTCTCAACAAGCCGATTATTTGGGAAAATGAAAAACATTCGGGCGGTGATTTTACGGCCTGTTAAATATCGGCAAGTCAGTCGTCATCTTGATCTATCAACGGCTTCGGTCTTATACTCTTGTGAAAAAGCCCTTCTCTTTGAACTCATTGTTATCTCCTATCGGTTTGATTAAACCGCTCGAAGAAAACTGTCCACTATTATTGGGGAACTCTATGTCTACGCAATTAAATACTTCCGCACATATAGCGCCTTATAACTTTCGCTGGGATCTTTGTGCGGAAGTATTCTTGGTTCAGGCCTCCTTTTTTTTGCGTTGGCTATATTTTTTCCTTCTAGTTGTTCGCGCAAGTAGGTGACTTCATTTTATGGAGCAACAGGGATCAAATGAAATCTTGTCCAATCTTCAACCTTCATATTTGCTTTGATTGGCACCTGTATTTTATCTCCTTCTCCTGTGGCATAAGAGTCTAATTGAAGCAAAAGCTGATTTACATTAGTTGCTAAAAGCTCGAATTCAAAAACCTTTTCGTAACCAGTATTTTCTATCTTAACTGGAGTATACTCTTTACCGTCAGAAACAATTTTCAGCTTGTGGCAAATACCCGGCTTTTTAAAGTTGATAAAATTCTCTACCCTACAACCTATTTTAAAATTTCTAGATTCCAACTCAAACTGATTTTCACTTAAATAGAAAATTGGAAAAAAGGAATAATTATCCCAAATGTATGTTCCCAGTTGCCGAGTTAAGGATTTCCATTCTCACACGTCCGACATTCTTGCCATTCTTTTTTAGGAAGTCAGACCAGTAAACATTACCTGGGAAAATTGCAGATATTGATTTCTTACCATATTGAGATTCCATATCCTTAAAATAGATATCACGACGAACCGTGGTACAGCTGGAAACAAAAATTACAAAAAGAATAAGTGATAACCTACTAATCATCGAGTAGAATTACCTCACACCTTCATGAAGAGCGCAAGGTAAAGACCCTCACAGATCCCGGCGTGCGAATTTCCGCACCGGGATCTTCAAAGTGATTCAACAACATTTCAGTAAGCATTTTTTACCCATACACAAAAATCGCGCAATAAAATATCAGAGATCAATCAGCTACTGCTGCACATATAGCGCCTTATAACATTCGCTGGGATCTTATGGTTTGTTCGCTCATCTCACAAGTGGAGGCGTTCAGCTTGAGATTTCTGGTCGTCATGTTTACAAACTCAAGTATCCGTAGCAATTCTCATGCGGCAACCTTCATCCTTGAGATTGTTGGCCCGGCCCCCGTCATCTCTCTTTTTCCTTAAGCATCGGCATTGGTATATTTCACTGTCTACTTTTTGATTTATGGCAAAATCGGGTGAAAATTGTTAGTAAATTATCGAGCGCGAATAAAATATCCATGTCCATTTGATCCATCCAAGATTATCTTGAGATGTTTTGGAGTTTTTTTGCCTAAACGCATGGGTAAATCATTTTGGAGCTAGATTTTGCCGTTTCCATTATCCCACTTTCGCCGCAGGGTCGGCCTCTACGGTGAATCGAAGACCGAGTGCATGAATTAGTTGATAAATTGTTTCGTAGCGAGGCTTGGCCTCTTTTTCTTCGTCAAGAATACGGTAGAGAGATTTTTTACTTAATCCCGCATCGTTTGCGAAGTTCTCATAGCCACGGGCCTCGGCAATTTCACGAATGGCCATCAAAATCACTTCGGGCATATCGGAGTTATCTTCAATGGCGGCCTTAAGGTATTCCCGTTGGTTTTCTGTGCTTTGTTTTAACCATTGAATAGTGCCTTCTTTGTGGTCAGCACCAGCATAAGTTTTGCCTTTAATTTTAATCATCGCTCCTCCTCTTGAAGTCCGCCCAATAAAGTTTAGCGGTTTCAATGTCGTTGGTTTGAGAGCTTTTATCGCCCCCACAGAGAAGGACGATGATTTCCTCTCCGTGTTGGGCGAAATAAACTCTGTATCCAGCACCGAAAAAATTCGAAGCTCACTCCGCCCTCACCGACTGGCTTAGCATCGCCAAAATTTCCGACGGCTAGCCGTCGGATTCTCAACCGAATACGAGCGGCCACGGTACGGTCTAAATCCAATAGCCACTCTTCAATTGGATTCTTGCCATTAGTGGTTTCGTATTCAATAAGCCGTCTCGGTGTTGCTTGCACAGATTAAAAAGTAGCCGATTGACTACTAAAAGTCAAGCGGAACTTGAAGTGCCGGAAAATACCTGAATGATTATAGGGATTTTCTTACGTCAGCACAGACTTGACGCTTGACATCAAATAATTCAGCATGTCAAAAGAGTGCATCCCTTAAAACTCTTAACTTTGTAACTTTAGGATTTAGGAGCGAAATATGAAGAGATCGATCATCCCACTCGTCGTTTTGGCCTTTATTTTTACTTCATATACTGAGTACAGCTTTGGAGACGCTTTGTTTCAATTTCGTCAAGATGATGAAGTGAAGACTAGCACTAGACTTGAAAAAAAGCAGTCGACCGATGATCGAGAACTTTATCCCTGGTGATAGAAGGTTCTCGTGCAAAGGAGATCTTTGAGCTGTTAAAAAAATTTGATGGTGAAACTGAGAGGTATGGAGCGACTGATGTCGATAACAAATTGGGAGAAAATGTTGCTTGTGCCCATTCCCGCCAAAGGTACGGTTATAAGAATAAGAAAGAAGCAAACAGTTACGTGTGTTGGTTCAAATTTGGCATTGAGGTTGGGCAAGTTATCCGTTAGAAGGGCGGTGGCCAATGCGGCGATCGATCGGATGTTTGAGCGGGACAAAATAGTGATTTTTGAGGGGCCAAGTTACCGCATGAAAGGACGAATTTTCTTACATAGATTGAAATTGATGTGGCCTTGCATATAGTCTCTCGCCCCAAAATCGCCCAGACCTAAAAAACACACGAAGTGTTCCGGTCGCCAATCGCGCGATCTTCTCCTACTTTCTAGAAGTTACAGCTATTTAAATTATGACCTTGACGTCATATGAATTATATGTCATATTTAAGGACGATGTGGAAGATCACCGAGACAAGCACCTTCAGAGAGTGGTTTGCGGAACTGGATGTGTCGGCTCAAGCCGACATTGTTGAAGCAGCCCAAGTGTTGAAAAGTTATGGTCCCCAGCTGGGCCGACCTCATGTAGATACAGTTTATGACAGCCGCCACTCCAACATGAAGGAACTCCGGGTTCAAAGCAAGGGACGGCCATTTCGGATATTCTTCGCTTTTGATCCCAAACGTCAGGCGGTTTTCCTCATCGGTGGAAACAAACAAGGCGATAAGCGTTTTTATAAACGCATGATCGCCAAAGCAGATGAATTATATGACGAATACTTGGAGGATCAAAATGGCTAAAACAAAAAAGAAATACTCAGACTTTTTTGAGAGCGCCGGAGAAGTCATGCCACAGGACAAGTTTAAACGAGCCGTTGAGCGTGGCGAACAGGTTGTGGCATTTCTTCATTTAGCGGAAGCCCGAAAAAAGATGGGCCTCCGTCAAGTAGATGTTGAGGGTTACACGCAAGACGAGATTTCAAAGATTGAAAACCGCTCTGACATCAAACTCTCCACCTTGATCGACTACATGAAAAGCATTGGAATGGGGATCAAGATTGTGGGTATCCCTCAAAACGATGATGAAGAGGAGTTTGAGATTTTGACAGCCAAGGCGAAATAATCGATTTGGAAGGCCGGTACATTATTGAACTGGCATGCCCGATTGTCGAATTTCCGCGATTTGTGCCAGGCGATTTCCTGACCATGTGCCAGTCATAAAACAGCGAGCGGCAAGTTTCAGTGGGAAATTTCCTGTGGCACAAGATGGAGGAAATCTGACAACAGTCTTGAAATGCAGTCCAAATGGCTATTTTAGTTGTCATGATTTAACAAGCACAAGCGGTTCGGAACTCATCTACTTGGGAACGCAATTTTGACTTTTTCCGTTTTTTCAATAAAATTGTACACATACTGGTTCGATTTTTAAGGCACATCATCGATATATCGAAGCGAAATCTTGGATTTGGAGACTTATATGCGCAACACTTTTATCTTGTTCACTCTTTTATTTTCAACCCTACTTGCGCAAGCACAAACATTTCAAAAGACAATTCCGTATCAACAAAGCCAATGTCATGGTGGGAAATCCAAAGTCGAACTCTTATTACGCTTTGATAAAAAAATAGCGCCTGAGGAAAATGATTTTTCAGGAGCTCCTATGGTTTTCATCAAAAGCCCTAAGCCTCAAATCGTAGAATCTCTGTCTGATCCATATCCAGGAGATTTTAGTTTCGTGAAACCTAACGAAGGCTCGATTTGTGATAAGACTCAAGGCTACGAACTTAATAATGGCATTGTGGCTATTCTTTACTCGAAAGACAATCGCCCATTCAAAGAGCTCTACCAAGTCGTTGTTTTCAATACTCACACAAACAAGATTTTGGATAAGAAGGAAATTGGTGCGGTGACGCAACTACTTTCTGCGAAGAATGGATTTGCTTTCGCAACAATGATTCCTAGAAGTGATGTGGATCAAATCAATATGACATCTAATACCGGCCAAAAAATGTCGGCGTTCGATAAAGATCTGGAAGCCGTCGAATCAATTAAACTTGAAAATGATAAATTGAAGGTAGAGTTTGACCCTAATTTAAGCTTCGAAAACAGCAACTGGAAAAAGTATTTTAAGAATAAAGATGATTATTTAAAAACTGCAGGATGGTCCCCTGAAAAAAAAGATTTCTCTAACTCCGTTGTGTATGAAGCAAGCTACTTTAATAGAAACGAAAGTGACATCCAGGAGTCCTGCATTGTCATGGTGAAAAAACGCGGAGATCCTATTCAGACTTCGATGTGGCGATGCCTTAGGGAGAAACAGTGATGATTGTGACATGCGGAAGTATTGAAAAGCGTTTACAGGACCACACCGCTTGCCCTCATCCGACTTTACGATTGAGCTTATTTTCTTACAGCTAATGCTTGGCAAGACTTTTTTTCGAGTCCTGATCCCAAGAAATTATGCTCTTCCTCACAATGATCTATGGCAAACTCTGCGCCTTTGATATGCTGGGCCTCCGACCACATGAAATCTATCCACCAAGTTCTTAAAACATCTCTGGCTGCCTGGCACCGAGCTGCCGGTAGCGTTCCGCAATATCTAACATATCTAGCTGAATCAGATACCGATTTCAGTCTGTGAATTGCACCGCCGGTATACTGCACTCTTTTGCAATCAGATCCTTGTGTTACATATTTTTTGAAGATAGTTGACGCATCTATTTCGCTGGCCATTCGCGACACTTTGTTTCTTAAAATGGCCTCATCAACCTCTTTGTCAAACAACATATCTTGAAGTACTGCAACGATTCGACATTCAGGTAAGTGAAACTGAAATGAGTGAAATTCCTCTGTTGAATCGTAATCTGGTATGCATAGTTTTGGTTCTTTTCTAACCGCCAACACTTTTTTGATAATATCATCCTCAGGGGTGCTGTGTACGTATTTCTCACTCTCCAACCGGGATTCCACAAATTCACAAACGTTAACCATCCTATACGTATTTATAGCTGTTGTTTGAATCCTTTTGGCGATAAATCCGGGAATACCGTTCCTAACTAAAGAGCACACGGTTGCGGCCGCACCTATAACGTGGTAGTACTTTGAAGGAAGGAACTCAGCTCCTTTGTTAGGAGCTTGTATTGCTGCAATTTCCGAAATAAAAGCAGGATCAAGCAAAGTTTGCGCTCCCAATGCACCCTGTATAAACATCGGCGAGGCAAACTTTGGGCACGCCAAGCCTTTGCTTTCATCGCCAACTAATTCGCGTTTCAAATTTGCCGGTTCAGTCATCTTGGACTTGGTTTTCGGCTTCCAGTTGTTGCGAAAATTATTGTAGAACTCATCGGCGTATATCAGATATTTTTCCCTTTGTTTTTCACTTACAAATGGGATGAATTGGCTGTCATCCTTACATTTGGTTGAAATAAGGTTCCCTTGCCCATCACGCTCTTTGGAACATATTTTGGAGCCGGGCAACTGCGCCGTATTGTCATGACCGCAAATTCCAATAAGACTCAAGGCCAAATTTGAATTGTTGTTCGACATATCAAAAGCCAATTTCCAAAGCCAACCTTCGCTCTCTTTGTTTGTTGACACGGCAAGGTTGTTAAAAAGGGGGCTCTCACTTAGCTTGAATTTGCGGCTATGAAAGGCACTGTATGCCGCGACTTTCGTGTAAAATTCAGAAACCAGTTCTCGAAAGCAATTATTTTTCTGCAGGAGGCCCCAGTTAAAATTCACCAGGCTTGCATTGCTAAACCCTAGATCACCTTCATCCTCCTTGTTTGTATCTAAACCGACCATGCGTGCGTATTCAATCGCAGCGTCCTTAAGACCTTCTGTTGGCAGCATATTAATATACTCCATAGGCACTAGGCTCTTGGCTTGCGCAGGTCGCCTGGTGTCTCGGGGATATTGTTTCGTACTCGTACAACTCAGAAACACACTTAAGCAAGAAATCAGAATGAAAATACGCCTACATCGCCATTGTTCATTTAATATGTATTTTGTCATTTAAGTGAATTTCCTCTAGCATCCATTCTACAATTCCGCCGTCCTCACCTGACAAGCTCCGGTGGTTTTAGAATATCTCAAATTGAATTGCCCCAACATCTGGAAGGGTCAGGTATAGCGCTATGATCATATTTTGAAGGCAAGAAAATAAGGGTTTTCTTACATGACAGAAAGAATAATCCTTGACGTCAATTAATGCATAATGTCACAAAGCTAGGGCCTTGCCTATTTAACTTGTAACATGAGGAGCTCTCCAAATGAGAACGATGAAAGTGCGATTAATCCCGATTGTGATTTTGCTCTCTATTTTTCTTTTACGCTGAGAATGGCTATGGAAGATGGGTTGTAATGAATGGCGGATCAGACTTCCCGAAAGGGACCCTCACAATAATAGATGGAACAGAGAATATTGTGAATCTATTAAGTCGTCTTAAGGTGATAGATAACGATAAGATTACAATTCCTTATCGAACGAGAACGGACTCCATTTCAGGAAGCACCTATCAGATAGAGAACGCAGAAGAGTGCCTTAGAAAGATTAAAGACTTAGTAGCACTCAATACGAGTTATTCTTCCTTAGAAGTTAAGGGACCTGAAGATGAAGAGGATGATCAGAATTTGCAATTTATTCTTGAATGGAAATATTGGGGTAAAACGGAATCGGTTGTTTGCCACGTGAAATCGGTTAAGGAAGCTGAGGCGGAAGAATGAATTCTTGATCGTTATGTGTTTCGGTTCTTCAATACGCGGGGATATGTATTCGGCATTTTGGCGGTGGTGCATCCCGTTAGTACAAAGGCAGGCCAACCGATTGGCTGCTTTTTCTTGGCCCCGTCCTGAAGTGCTGGTGTCAATTTTATTGGCTGGTTGCTGTGTAAATCGATCGGGTATGCCCGTTCAGCAATGCACCTGCCTACCCGATCAAGTGATTTACCCGTGTTTTCGGCAAAAAAACGCCATAGCTCCCATTGAGAGCCAATTATTGAGTATTCTTGAGTCGAGACTATGGTAGCATAATTACGTGGACGGTGAAATATACCAATGCCGATGTTTAAGGCAAAAGAGAGAGGACGGGGGCCGGGGCCAACAATCTCAAGGATGAAGGTTGCCGCATGAGAATTGCTACGGCTACTCAAGTTTAAACACGAAGGCCAGAAGACTTGAGCCGAACGCCACAAGTGAGATGAGCACACACCATAGGGCCGGGCGAAAGTGATCAGTCGCTATATGCGCAGTAGTAGTTTGGGTGCCCATGAGATTTTTGAGTCATGAATTTAAATACGGGTAGCCCTAATAAGGGAACAATTAGGGAGCAGTATCTCCATATTTCAAAGACAAAGTCAGAAAGAAGTCCACCTCATTTAGGGAACAATAAGGGAACAGATTATTCTGGAATTCTATCATCTCAGGATTTGTTAACTTCCTCTGATCCTTTACATATTAGGGAACAAAAAGGGAGCGATACGGGAACAATAAGGGAATATTCTTCTCTTAATAGGGGAGCAATTGGGGAGCAATCAGATAACAACAAGGGGCTTATTCAGGGAACACATCAGGGAACAATAGGGGAACAATCACAGTCTTTCCTATTCGCCTCCTCCATCCACCTTCTTGTTGGAAATGAAAGTCGCTTTATTGATTATGTCTTTATAAAATGCCTCTCACAGGGGAGCTTCGACACTGGACCGATTACGCTCGATGAAATCACCTCAAAACTCAATATGAACGCGGAAGTATTGAAAATGGTTGTGAAAAGACTATGCAAAAAACAATACATCCTTAGGACGGGAGGAAAAAGAGGCAAAGGCGGTTTCACACAATTCGCTATTGGGCGGGAATTGTATCAAAAGATGCTATTGGACAGAGAACTTCAAAGGCCTGATAACTTCAGCGCATCGAATAGGGAACAAATAGGGAGCAATTGGGGATCTAATAAGGGAACTAATAAGGGAACAGCGCTCTCTAGTAGTAGTAGTGATTTTAATTATAATAATATTACTAATACTAGCGTCTCTGAATCCAAGCCAACTGACCTACCCGAAGACTGGCTCGAGATCCAGACACCCGAAAATGTAAAGGCCATTGGTTTTGGTCAGACTCAGATCAAACAACTCTTCCAATTGGGTACCTTATCCGCATCAGAGGTTCAGGAGTCCCTGGATGCCTTTGCTTACGATCTAGAAGTGGGAAAGGTAAATAGTCGCGGTTCAAAGCTTGGCTTTCTGATGGGCATCCTCAGGCGTTCTGGAGCCTACATTTCTGAAGGTCTAGTGAACGAGCTCAAAGTCCAGGTGGAGAACAACGAGAAGCGCAGACGGGAGATGGCAGACCTCCAAAAGCGCCAAGCTCAAGACAAGTTAACGGCGAAGGCTCAGGAAATCGTCTCTCACCTGACGGAAAAGGAGAAGCTTGGACTCGTCCCGGAAAATGGACTGGTTAAAATCGGCAGTGTTTCTCATGACAGGCTCGTGATGGCCAAGATTTTAGAGGGCCTTTCAAATTCTTAACAAAAGCTCCAAGAAATGGAGTAGGGGACTGGGGATCAGATTTTCATGGAGGGGAAGAAAAGATGGGTCAGTTTTGCAGAAGACAATACAATTCAGAATACTACGCTCGCAACAAAGAGCGAATCAGACAGAAAAGACAGACTCAAAAAACTGAATTTCAAGCCTCAAGAGTTGAATCTCAACTCTCCTTGTTTGAAATTCAACGTGCTCCTCAAATCGGTCAACCTCGGAGTCAAACTTTCAAATTTGAATTTCTTGGCCTCCTGGCCCAGATACTCCTTATTGCCGGAATCACTTATTTTTTGCTCCGCGAAGCGGTTGAATTTTATCAGTCAAACAATTCAAACCTTGAACAATCAATTCTCGCGGCCGTTCTCGTTGAAGGACTATTGATCGTGTTTGCCTTTCTTAGGCCCTCAAACCCGCCAAGTCAAATTTTGGTCAAAGCAGTGCTCGTGATTCTTTTTCTCTATTCATCCTGGTCCTTTTCTTCGAATGTGATTGGTAAGGGCATGGGCAATATTGCTCAGGGAGAGGTTCTGCGAGAAAGCATTTCTGGGCTCAAAGCCGCGATGGCTAAGAACGACTTGGCGATTGAGGTATTCATGAATAAAGCTTGGCTCTCAGCGGCCAGAAAACTCACAACCGACACCAATGATCTCAGAAGACGCCTTTTTAGAGCTTCAGGCCCAGGAGATGAATCAGAGCCGGCCTGAGGGAGCTCAAATGAGCAACACTTTCTCCCTCGTTGTCCTGAGATTTCTATTTCAAATATCAAACATTGTCCTCGTTCATCAATTGAGTTCAAGTTTTCAGAGGCAATTTCGGTCTCGGCGCAGGACTCAAGTCTGGCGAGGCGAGATGACTTTTGCGGCGGCATAACGAAAAATATATCTTCGAACAGACCTTCAATAGAGTTGTTTAGCACGGGTACATTGATGGCCTATCTGTATAGGTAGCGCCGAATAGGCCAAAGAGAATAAAAAGAGAGGCATTCATCAAAATTCTTGACAAGTACGTATTTTTCACGTACTAATAGAAAATGGAAATCCGCTTGACCAATGTGGCGCGTAAGCAGATAGGACGGTTGCCAGATCATATTCAATGCAAATTTGAATATTGGAAGGATTTGATTATTCATATGGGCTTAAGGGAAGCAAGGAAATATAAGGGTTTCCACGACGAGCCTCTTCATGGAAAGCGAAGCGGCGAACGTTCGGTAAGGTTGTCCAAATCTTATCGGATCATTTATCGGGAAATCAGAAATGAAAAGCACGATATTCTTGAAATTTTAGAGGTTAATAAACATGAATACTAAATTGAATGTTAATTTAAGCTTTGGCGAGTTTTTGAAAGTCCACCGGCAGGGCGAGGAGTTGTCTCAGACCGATTTCGCGAAAGAACTTGGCGTTTCCAAACAGCGGCTTAGCGATATCGAAGCCAATCGCTTCAATATCAGCATTAAATTGGCCAAGGAGATTGCAAAAAAATTGGATTTGCCTGCTGAGTGGCTGGTCAAGTTGGCTCTTCAAGATCAATTGAGAAAAGAGCGCGTAAAGTTAAAGGTAGGTTAACCATTCCCCATCGTCCTGACTTTGTCGTAGAGGAGAGAGCGCCAATAGGCGCAAGGGGCATTTCGCCTGAAATCCTCAGAGAATCAAAAAAAGCTCACTGATAATAAAATGATTTACCCATGCGTTTAGGCAAAAAAACTCCAAAACATCTCAAGATAATCTTGGATGGATCAAATGGACATGGATATTTTATTCGCGCTCGATAATTTACTAACAATTTTCCCCCGATTTTGCCATAAATCAAAAAGTGGACAGTGAAATATACCAATGCTCGCTCAGGCAAAAGAGAGTGGATGGGATCCGGGGTCAAGGCTCTCAAGGACGAAGAGCACCGCATGAGAATTGCTACGGATACTTGAGTTTAAACATGAAGACCAGAAATCTCGAGCTGAACGCCACAAATTGTGAGATGAGCACACAACCATAAAATCCCAGCGAAAGTTATAAGGCGCTATATGTGCAGTAGTAGCTGATTGGATCTCTGATATTTTATTGCGCGATTTTTGTGTATGGGTAAACAAATCAATCTTTTCTCGCAAGCCTTGCCGGTGGCTTGCAAAAATTAGGTATTGTTATTTGCACAGGCTTGAAATTTCATATTCCCGCCAGCCCTCGACAAGCCTATCAACACTTGTCAGCGGCCCAGATATGAAAATCAAAGGAACGTTTTGCGAATCTACCCCAAATGAAATTTTGCCGTTAGGGTTGGTTTTAATTGGCTCGCAGAATATTCCTTTGTGGAAGACTGACAGTCCATATGTATGAACCAGACCGAAGGACTCTGGTCCAAATCTAACAATTCGATGGAGACTTGCAGGTGGACCACCAATGAAACGATACAAAATATCAGAAACTGACCCCCCTAGAGGTCGCCCTTGGACTCGTGAGGTTCCTGAAGTTACAGATATTTTAAGTCTGGAATTCAGCATATCATTGTCACTGCAGAATTTATAGGAACCAATTTCAATGCAATTTCCTTCTAGAAACAATTTTGTTCGCTCTCGCTCGATTTTTCCATGAGGTGGCTCGACATTATGTGAGGGTTCAGTGCTAATATCCATATCCAATCCATCTTCGAAAAGAATTATCTCTGAAGACGGCACATTGGACATTTTAAGGTCGGCCAGATGAAGCCTCGGCTTTTCACTGCACGAAAAAATTAAAATCAAAGTACAAATACTGAACATCAAACGCATTTAGAAAATATCAACGAATTAGAGAATCCGATCAACAATATAATCCATCATCAGGGCAGATATTATTGCTGCCATGGTGTGCCAGCCAGCAAGGTTAGAGAATAAGCACAGGTTTTGGAGATGTTGCATGCTGGTTCGGCATATTCAGATTTCGGGTGGAAGAATGTAAGCGGGCTATCGACCCCATTATTGAAGTCAACCTAGCTTTGGTCTATTGACCAACATTGCCGCGAGTCGTTCAAAATCATCGATGCTGATGGCAAGTGGTAATGCCTTCAGTTGCCGTGAAACGAAAAAAATCTGTCTTGGGGCAAGCCCTGATCTCCAGTCTAACTGCGGCCGTAGCTCATGAGCGTGGCGAAACTGAGTTTAAAACTGTTGAGCGTGAACTTGCTCCGCCTGCACCTGAGTTTTCCAAAGCTGAAATCAAGAAATTACGCGAAGCCCTCCATTGTACTCAGCTCGAATTTGCATCACTTCTCAATGTAAAACAGGGAACAGTTCGTCATTGGGAACAGGGTTTGCGGAAGCCTTCTGGCTCTGTCTATCGTCTGTTAGAAATTATTTCCAAGAGGCCTGAAATCGTAAAAGAGCTGAAGGGTGCTTGAGAGGCGTCTTTCTCCGGAAATTGATCGCGATTGTGGTGATTGGCTCGGAAATGAGTGCCGTTGATACAACACTCATTTCCGGGGCGGCCTCATTTTTTATCTGCACTTTCATCAGGTAAATCTGTATCCGTATTTTCCTAGATAAATTCTATAATCCGGCTTACCGCCTACCGTAACTGGTTTAAACCCTGGGCCATGCAAAATCCCAGCGACTGGGCTAAGGTACCAGTCAAAGAAGCCTTGTCCGCGGCATTTTTGGTTGCGGAAAAGCGATCTTTGCTTAGAATCATCTGATATGAAAAAGATAAGTTTCGTACTACTCGCTACTGCTCTTGTGTCTTCTCTTTCTTGTCAGGTCGTCAAAGACGCTGACCAGGCGTTAAATGTTCGCGGTGGAAAATGCGAACTGAAAAAGACAGTCGGACTGAGTCTCGTGATCATACACTGTTTCGATTTCATCGAGGGATACGACGCCAACACCGCAGCCGCTAAGTGCAGTGACTCAACCGTAACGACAGATTTAGAATCTGTTTACGCGAGCATCCCGATTAATGGCGTAAGCTGGACTTCGGGCGATGGTAATGGCTGCGATACCTCAAACACCGTAGGCTCCTGTACTGTTGCATCGACTGGCACTATGTACTACTACAACAACGGGCACTGGAACGCGGGCACAGCTCAAGCCGATTGTATCGGTGCAAATCTCGGCGGAACTTGGGTTCCGTGAGTAACTTACCTGTTCTGTAACGTGAACTCGATCATACCTTTTCTTGAATTGTGAATCGAAGAGTTCTTGCCTTCAGGCATTGATTTTGCTAGGTAGGCGAGAATGAGATGTAGCTATTTAATTAAATGTTTGATGTTTTCTATCTTGGTCCTTTCATCTTTCGCTAGAGCGGATGAGCGTGTAGGGATTTCTCGGTATATGGAGAACTCGGTGCCAATCGGACAGATTGTCTGTGAGCCTTTGGATGCTTCTGGACAGGCAGAAAGTTGCTTTTTTCTGAATGACTTTTCGCGTACCATGGTTCCAAAAAATGACACTTCTGGTGCAATGGCGGCTCGTTCGGTTAGCGACAAACAGGGAGCCTTTGTAGAGGTAAAACTGGACCAATTGGCGACTTCGGTCCATCCCGATCGCTTCAAGTCATCACAAATATTTTATTTTTATTTGAAACTACACTGGAAGGGCGAGCGACCCGGGGCCTTTAACGTAAACTTAGAGGGCAATCATGTCATTAGAGGACAAGTTGTTAGAGGTACAGAAGGAGGCTTGGATATTAAAATTGAGTCCGTACCCAGTCTCTTCGTCTTGTCGATGTTTATGCCCAGTCTTGATCTTGCCGAAATATTTGGTCGAAATGTTGTTACTGAAGCTAACGAACTAGAGCACGAGGTCAAATTGTGGATGGCACTGGTAATTGGCCCCGTCCTGAAATCATATTTTAATGATGGTGCGCCTGCTCAAATTAATCTGCCTTAGGTGTTTTTGAAGAATTCCCGCCCGGATTGACGTAGCACCTGCATCAGTTTAAGCCGGTCATGTCAGGGAAGATGGCGCAAAGAAAGAGCAATTGGGATTTCGAGGTTTGTCAATTTTGTTTACCCATACATAAAAATCGCGCAATAAAATATCAGAGATCCAATCAGCTACTACTGCACATATAGCGTCTTATAACTTTCGCTGGGATCTTATGGTTGTGTGCTCATCTCACAATTTGTGGCGTTCAGCTCGAGATTTCTGGTCTTCATGTTTAAACTCAAGTATCCGTAGCGTTCTCATGCGGTGCTCTTCGTCCTTGAGAGCCTTGACCCCGGATCCCATCCACTCTCTTTTGCCTGAGCGAGCATTGGTATATTTCACTGTCCACTTTTTGATTTATGGCAAAATCGGGGGAAAATTGTTAGTAAATTATCGAGCGCGAATAAAATATCCATGTCCATTTGATCCATCCAAGATTATCTTGAGATGTTTTGGAGCTTTTTTGCCTAAACCCATGGGTAAATCATTACAAAAGACCACCATTTTATTGACCATCGAATGGATGAAAGGCCTCATCACTGATTGATTTATTAAAGGATATTAGTAAGACAAAAAGACGATTTGGCCTTTTGGGCCGAATTCGAGGGGGAAGGAGGTTTACCAAGAATGGTGCCTTAATGGATGGGTATGATCGTTTGAAGTTTGGAGATAAGGCGAAAGGGTCGAGTTTGGTCGAAAGGCATCGTCAAGAGGTAAGAGGACAGTCTAAATTGGATAAGGGCTTCAGCCTCCTCATTGGTGCAACAAAACGTCCGCACAGCCATGGGGATAATTAATTAAACACTAGGTATTTTGAGTGAAAAAAAATAGACCAAACAGAGGATACTAAAACTAATTGGTGGAGTGCTGGGGTGAGGTTTGTATTGGGCCATCCAAGTGACATTTCGCAGTTGAACGCTCAGGCAAAGACCATTTTCAAATCTCCAATAAATCCCTTCAAAAGTTTGGTCGAACTTCCGATAAAAAGAGAGTCTCAAAATGAATCATCGGAGATCATCATGAGTGATAAGCCCATTACTGAAGTCGAGGAGTTTGGTCATCTAGGTCTAGTGGCAGCACTATTTAGAGAAACTTTGGAAAGTTTCTCTATTCTCTGCGCCTCTCGCCCACTATTATTGGGGAACTCTAGTTTTATCCTCAACTCTATAATTCTGACTCCCCGGTAGTGACCAGCCGGGAGTTTTAGTACCACTACATAAGTTCAACTCACACTGCAAGTATGTTTAACGTTGGTTGAAAAGTTTCCGGTGCTGGAGGTCTTCCTCCCAAGCTCGAATGCGGTCTCACAGTGTTGTAATGTACCCTCCATTTCTCAATCAAAACTTGTGCTTCGAATAGCGAGTAAAATATCTCTCCGTTTAAAAACTCGTATCTCATTTTCCCATTGAATGATTCAAGCAGCCGTTCTCCCAAGGACTTCCTGGCTCGATGAATAAAGGAGCTACTTCCAGTTGTTTAAGCCAATGGATCAACTTCTTGGCGATGAATTCCGGGCCATTGTCAGATCGAATATGCTTCGGAATTCCCTTGGTCAAAAACAGTTCCGCAAGTACGAGGATAACATCCTGCGAGCGGATCCTGCGCTTTGTAAAGGACGCGAGACACTCCTTGGTGTATTCGTCGATGAGGTTCAAAATCCTGAAGGGTCTCCCATCATGAGTCCTATCTTGAACGAAGTCGTAAGACCAAACATGGTTCGGATACTCAGGCCTAAGCCTGATACAAGATCCATCGGCAAGCCACAGCCGTCGTCGCTTAGGTTGCTTCTGTGGCACCTGTAAACCTTCTTCTTGCCAAATAGTAAACACAGCGTCTTTTCCCACTTTCCACCCCTCGTTGTTCATCAAACTGGTGACTTGACGATAACCGTAGCGTCCATACTCCGTAGCCAGCTCGATGACTCGCTCTCGAAGTGTCTCCTTTTCTTCATCGGTACTGGGTCGGTATCTCTGTGTTGTTCGAGCTTGCCCGATAACCTTGCAGGCGCGGCGCTCACTCACACGATAACTTTCCATCGCATGAGAAACCGCTTCACGTCGCCTGATCGGGCTTAGAAGTTTCCCTCGGCCACGTCTTTCAAAATAGCCATATCAAGAGCCTGATCGGCCACCAAGCGCTTGAGCCGGGCGTTCTCCCTTTCGAGTTCCTTGAGTTTCTTGGCTTGATCCACCTTTGAGTCCTCCGAACTCATTGCGCCAACGCACGATAGTTTGGGGTGTAACCCCCACTTTTTTGGCGGCTTGATCGAGGCTTGAGCCCTTGCCTTGCTCAAGTTCAACAGTTCGTAAATGTTGGATAATTTCTTCTGGGGTATAGCGCTTTCTCGCCATTTTTGACCTCCGTCTTGAGGCCCATCTTAACACAAAGATTGGACCTGGTTAGCCCGGGCAGGTCAGCTTAAAGCGCTCGAAGAAAACTGTCCACTATTGTTGGGAAACTCTACCAGCGATTCGGATTCAATAGGAACATTCGGATTTAAGATGTTGCTTTAGGCAGCCTTGGGAGCTGGCTTGTCTCCGCTTTTGGATTTCCTATGAGTCAATTCGGTCAATTCGGATCTCGCGCTCCCTAGCAAAATCGGCATAGTGCTTGCAGAGATGTTGAAAATGGGCTTCTAAACTATTGAGAACTGGATGGAGAAAAATAATATGAAATATTTTCTGCTGGTCTGCCTCCTATGGTCCATACCGCTGATGGCTCAGCAAGGTGAAACTAGTTCTGATGATGTGGCTTCATTTATAAATAAAATTAAGGAACAGGATGCCGGAAACAAAACAACTTCCTTTAAAACAGTCGATGAGGCCATTCAGTACCTGAGCCAGTTTCCACAGCAGAGGCAGACGGTAGTTCATTCACTGGATGATGCTTCAAAATTGTGTGATGGATTCTTTCAGGGTTGGTTCTTCTGGTGGGAATGCAAAACTGACATTATACAAAAAGTTATTCCGCAGAGCGTTCTCGAGTATTCCGTATCACTTTCTCGCGGCGAAGATTACAGACTTGTTTACGGTGCTTTAACGCAGGCTTCTAATCATTATATCGATGAGCAAGCCTTCAGGGTTTTCGCCTATTTCATTTCTCCTCAATATATAGAACAACTAATCATTCTGATAAGAGACTCATATTTCGAAGCGAGTCTTTCACCGCTTTGTAGTAGTCGGGCGAGTTCGATCGGAAATGCCATAAACCCAATTTCTTCCGCGCGCCGATTGCGGTTTAACCAGGAACACATGTTCAGGTGCATAGCCACTATACGCAACAAGAAGATCACTTCTCGAAACATGGCACCTGTATTTTTGTGTCGAGCCAAGCTTGATGTGTTTTCTAGAACAACTTGCTTGGCCAAAGCTTTGGGAGATCAATAGCAAAGGCGTTCGAGCATGCAGGTGCGTTTCTGAACCGGCCCCACCACAGAACCCGTCCCGCCAATTTTCAGTAATGGGCTTATCACTCATGATGATCTCCGATGATTCATAATGATTTACCCATTCATTTAGGCAAAAAAACTCCAAAACATCTCAAGATAATCTTGGATGGATCAAATGGACACGGATATTTTATTCGCGCTCGATAATTTACTAACAATTTTCCCCCGATTTTGCCATAAACGAAAAAGTGGACAGTGAAATATACCAATGCCGCTCAGGCAAAAGAGAGTGGATGGGATCCGGGGTCAAGGCTCTCAAGGACGAAGAGCACCGCATGAGAATTGCTACGGATACTTGAGTTTAAACATGAAGACCAGAAATCTCGAGCTGAACGCCACAAATTGTGAGATGAGCACACAACCATAAGATCCCAGCGAAAGTTATAAGGCGCTATATGTGCAGTAGTAGCTGATTGGATCTCTGATATTTTATTGCGCGATTTTTATGTATGGGTAAACAAAATAGAATATCAGCCATTGCTGTTGCTATTTTCATCTGTGAATTAGAGATTTCAACTAATCCCTCTGAATTTGCCTCGTCGGAGACTACTAAAGAGGCTAAGCCTATTTCCCGAGCAAATGTTTCTACTCTTGTTATCGGTACATGATTGTAAATCCTAGCGTAGTAATCATTTAACTGAGATAAAAAAAGCGAGTCACCTGATTTAAATTCAACATTCTTTGGAGAACTGAATTTTTTGTCAGAATTTATGTATATCTGTGGATCCAGATCTAAACTAGGTCCCTTCTCTAGCTCACTTAGGCTAACTGCTACAGCCAATGCTAAATTAACTGTTCCATCCGTAATTTGGTGCTTAAATTCCTCTTGTAACTCGTTTAACTGTACAGCTTGATATTCTGCATATGCCTTTGCTGAAATGAACTCTTTAACTTTTTCAGGTGGCACAGCAAGTAATCTAATTCCCTCTTTTACTGCACCTGTGAATCCAGCCTTCTGAACATCTGTTAAAGGCCAAGATTTTGGACCGCCCCCTTGCGCTCCATTTTTTTCGGACACAGAGGGTTTATTTACGTCAGCACTACCTTTGTTTGGATTTGCTCGTTCGTTTTGAGAATCCACTTTCGAATCAACTTCGCCAGCACTGGAAATTGGCACAGCTACAACATTAGTTACAACAAATTGTCCCTCACTACCAATCCCAGCGAAGGTCGCCGTGTACCTAAAATTACCGTAATTAAATTCAACCTTCTCGTTTGGACTCCTATTCTGAAAGAACTGAGTCAAATAGTCATTAATGCTCCAAACTCTATTGACAGGATCATTTATTAACGGAATTCTGCCATTATCAGCAAATACTCCGTTTACAAAAAAACAGATGAAAAGAATATCTTTAAGAAGAAATTTTTCATAATTCCTTACGCTTTCTAAATAATCTATATTGGTCTAAGTAACTTTGAACTAATTTCTCACCAGAAGAGCCAGACGATAAGACCTTCTCAAGGCATGTATGAAAGTCTTCGGACTCACCCTGAATTAGAATTCTGTTTTCCAATTCACCTTTATCATTAATTTTATATTCCGGCTGCTCGTAATTGAATTTGATGATGTCTTTTAAACTTCGTCTTATCATGGATTTACATGTGAATAGGTGCTCATATTCAGTACTTTCAAATGATAAATCGCCTTTTTGATTTTTATATGTTTGAACCAAATATTCATGGGCCATACTGCTCTTATATTCTTGTATCCGTCTTTCGGCATCCTTTAGTTTTTCATTGTAGCCAGCTATTTCTGTTTGAATTCTCTCGTATGGATATTTTAAGGCATCTAAGGCCTCTCTAATCGGAATGTATTTCAAATCTAAATTTACAACTTCCATGAGTTGTGCAACAAATATTCGCTTTAACGAAATAACACTTTCAGCCGCTGCTAGGCAAGTTGACACTAGTTCAATATCTGGGAAGTCGGTACTGATATTACATTTGACATTTAAGTAATCTGTATAGGCCTGAGATTCCAGATGTGAAATCATTGCTATAGTCAAAGGCACTTCGATTCTCGACATTTCGGCCTTCGCATCGATCATCTTTGATTTTATCAAAAGAGAATATTCCTGCAGCATTTCTCCAAGAATCTCGCTCATTTTTATTTGATGATCAAATGCCATCGCGGCCATGAAAACACCGACGACAAACAAAATGCCCTCCATGATCACGCCAATCGCTGGATTAACAAGAGTAACAATGCTAGCAATTACATTTGCTCCTGCAAGCGTTTTAAAATCACCATTCTCTGACTTTATGAAATTATCTATGCTAAGACCGATCTGAATAGTGGAAACGACTGTTCCACCAATATTCGGTTCTTTGGCTCCCGGTTTTCCCCTAAGGCGAGGTATTGATTTCAAAATTTGATCGTTTATCCATTGTGATATGTACTTATGCATTTCATGACTGACAGCCTGTTGCGCAGCTGCCTTAGCAACTTGTTTAACAATATACTCTTCTCGATTCTCAGCATATGATTGCTTCGAAAGACACAACGCCAAAAAAATTTTTATACATGCCTTAAATGTTTTCATGGTCTACCTAGACTCCAAATGGATCTGATAATCTAAAGGTCCTTCAAATGACTTAAGCTGGTCGGGTCTGCAATCTTTTGGGAATTTACTTAAAAACGACAGGTCTGGTAATCTTAGGATAAAACTATCTAAATCAATCGTTCCCATTTTCTTAAGAATCAGTTGGTTATCGTGAAGTTCTAACTTTCCCATGAATTTTTCATTTGTTCTATCTGCACTGACCCCCTCATAGCATTTCACAAAAAGAATCCAATTTAAATTCACAAAGTCCATTTCAATGGTTGATTGGAGATATGTCTTTCTCTCTATATTTCTATGAATAATCGCACCAGGTAGAACATAGCGAACTTTATTAGAGTAGCGTAATGTTTCCGAGGTAATCCGTCCGAAGGGACTCAAAAGCTGATCGCTCAAATGCCTTTTTCTTAATAGAGAATGCTTGACTTTAAGCTTATCGGATATCAAAAATCCGAAAACGAGTGGATTATCTTCTAAATGGAATTCGACGGGTTGAATTCCATCAATTTTTCCCAATTCATCTGACAACTTGTCGCCGATAAAATTATGAAAATTGTCTTCAACTATTTCTGACAGTACCATTCCCTGTCCTTGAACTTCTAATCCGTTTCGCCAGTAAGCACTCAAATTGCCAAAACTATCAAAACCAAAAATCGCTTGTTCAAATTCTGAATTCATTGAGTACTTTCCATGATATAAGTCGATGTATTGATGTACCACTCCCAAAGGTTCGCCATGAGGCGAAACTTTCAAAATAATATGATTTGCAATAATTGCTCCTGGAAGAATGCGATCGTCTCCAGCTATCGTTTGAAGTTTGTACTGTGAATCAAAATACTCTTTATTGTACTTGAACAGGCTTTCGAAAAATACAATGTACTTAAACGTCTCTTTATCTTTCTCAAAAACACGCGATGAGAGATAGTGGCTGTATTTAATGTCATATTTTTCAGGTGTAAAAATACTTTTGGACAAAATATAGAAGATACTCGAAGAGTTGTATTCCTTAATTTCTGGCTTTCTTTCTTCCCTTGTTTCTTGATTGCTTATTTTTTGTTGATCTTGTTTTTCGCCTTTGCTTTTGAAGCAACCTGCTGAAATAAGGGACAATGCTAATATAGAAAAATATTTTATTCCTCTCATTTATCACCTTCAATCAATTCAATTTCTTTCAACTCTAAGCCTTTTCCAAACGTTTTTACTATCTTAAGTTGTCCATTGTATTTCCTCGCGAGAAGTCTCATTCTCTCTCTGTAATCTGAGACCATTTTGGAAGTGACGTTATTTTGAAATTCAATCAATAATCGATAAAGCGATTCTATACTTTTCTCATCTAAATTCATGAGGGCTTCGATGAAGAGTTCATCTGGACTTTTTTGATTTTCTTTTGCAATTTCTGCTATCTTGGAAAAGGAGTCCCACCAAACCTTTTGAACGTTTTCAATGTACTTTGAATCAAATTTGACATTTTTAATTTCCATCATATATTTATATGATTCTTGAAGGTCACTGGCCACTTCAAGTGACAAATTAATGTCGTTGTTAGATCTAAGGTGGGATAAATTTATATTCTCAATCATCTTTACGATGGCGATCAGAGAATTGCTAAATGTTTTGGCTTTTTCATAGTTAATGTTTGCCAAGTCGTATTGAATTCCTAATACCTTAAGCTGATATAAATCCCTTTCAGCACTGACGTCATTTAACTTGCTCTGCAATACGTTTTGTTCATGAGCCAGATCTCTGAGTGTTCTTGCCTTAGCTTCTTCATACGACTGATTATATTTTCCAAGTGTTGCTAGGTTAAATAAATCGTCCAGTACTGATCCTGCAAATGCCGGAGTCGAAAGAGAACTGAGAATAATGACTACATATGTGACGGCCTTCATTATATAAATCTCCTAAATTAAATTAGAGTCACTCCATTTATGGCCACATGATTTCAAAGGCCCAACATAAAAAAAGCTCATAAAAATGATTGCTGTACAAAAGGAATCGTCAATACATGAAGCTATTATGACGAAAAGGCCGCTCCACTCTTTCTGGTGGTGGTGGAGTAGGTGGTGGAGTAGGTGGTGGTGGTGTCGGTCTCTTATAGCGCTCATGGACTGTTATTTCACTAATCAAAACGTATCGATTGTCTCTCATTTCAATGGTGATTTCATTTTTATAAGTATATCCTGCTTGGCTTTCAAATATCTTATTATACTCATGATACTGATTGTATTCACTTTTAATCATTTCATTAATGAAGCTAATTGATTCTTGAAGAGAGCTAGCTAGTAGTAGCAATTCTGTTTTTCCCATTTTTTTCAACGCTGATTCGACCAGCTCTATTAAGGATAAATTTTCATCCTCCGATATTCGACGTAAGAGCTCAAGTTTCTGATTTATC
>JADJNU010000011.1 GCA_016714165.1 Bdellovibrionales bacterium | reverse complement strand
GAGTCATGCAGTTCGATTTTTTCGGAGAGGAGTCAAATGATTTTTCGAACCACGATCTTGAGCCATCGAATTGGTACAGACAATTGCCGAGATCTTCTTGTCGAAAAAATGAGGCCCATTTTGAAGACACGACCTGAATATCTCAGGTCAGAAATGATGGCGACCCTCCCCACAGTGGCCTTTCTCTCGCCCAATTTTTTCAATGAAATAAAAATCTGGATAGACTCGCTACCTGAAGGCTTCATTCCAAAGAGAGGGGCCTTGGATTGGAGAACTACAAGAGCGGTTTCTCTGAGAGAAACCAGCTGGAGCCAAAATGTTTTTCCCTTGCCAGGAAAAAATGAGCTTTTGAGGAAAAATCGTTTTTTGGATTATTCACTCGTTCACGATTTTACGTCAAGTCAGTCGAGAAACGCTTGTCAGCTGAGACTAGTTCGATAAAACAAATTATATAATGCTAAATATAAGTTTCTCTAATTGAAGACCAGTAAAGAATTCATCGCCCGTAACAATAATCACCACCAAAGAGGCGACCTGTTGCATCACGGCTCCTTTCAAGCTACTGGAAGAACCGGTTGAGTCAATGACTGCAAGTTTGAGAGAAAATCATCTTTCAGATATTGCGTAACAGGAGACAAAGATTATGTTTGAGAGACTCTTTGCTAGGAAGCGCTTTATTAGGGTTTTCGTTGCCATTTCTTTGGGGATTCAGCCTTTACCAGGTGGGAATCCAGAAGGCATGGGCGACATCTGAAGACGCACCTGTTGATATCGATGCTAAGAATGCGATTTTGGACGAAGGCACCACCATGGCCGATGCTATTCTTGGCAAAGATAATTATCATCGACTCGATCTTTCCGTTTGTTGGCTCAAACCAATTATGATTTAACAAAGCCCCATCAAGTAGATGTGCGTGCCATCGCAGTACAAGTGATCGATCAAAACGAACTTGTCTTCGTGAGTTTAACGTTCGCTCAGGCGGGGAGTACTTGGCTCAGGGCCCACAGAGTGTGTACTTTCGTTTGGCTTATCAAGGACGAGTGTTTTTAAATTCAATGCGCCAGTAAAGTCAGTTCCGTATATTGACAACAATGTGGTGTTCACTGAATCCAATGGCCAACATAGCTTTATTGACGAAGTCAGTCAGAAAACTGCGACGGTGCAAACTGTGAGTTTCATCGATTTGAAAGCTTATAGACCAGCTGTGGGCCGTACGGCGTTGCCGGTATTTAGAATTCCCGTCGAAACGTCGTCTTATGTTGACGCAGGCAATTTTGCGCCAAATTCTTTGGCTGCGTGGAAATTGCACCCGCGAGTGTTAAAGAGCCTATAGCGGGGGCCCAGCAAAGCGCATTCAACCTTTCAGTGTCGATGGCTGACCCTGAAAACTGGCAAGGATGGAGCCCGCGCTTGAGAGTTTTCAGGAATATTTTCTGAGATCACTTGAGCTGAGAGGTGCATCTTTAGAAGCTGAGGCAGAGGGCGCTGTTGGCGGGCGCGAAATGTTCGTTAAATTCGTCGCTGACTATCAAAATCAAATTCATCAACAACGAGTTACTCGTTCGCTGACCCTAGGAGGAAGTCGCTGCGAATTTAGAACAGAATTTGCAGCCAGAAGTATTGAAAAAAAATCGACGAAGTGGCCGGAAAAATTTCCGCCAATCTAGCAACCCAGAAGAAATTGTTAGCTCGTTTTAGAATTTTATGGGCGGCATTGTCTGCACCACAGCCCATGGGAGCTCCGAAGTTAGCACAAGCCATGGCATTGGTGGCTGCAAGCTTCAAGGGTCGGATGGGTGAAAACTTAGCCGAAGCCATGCGCCACATGACTGCTAATCCGAGCGCCCAAATGGGTTTGGCCGTTGCCACGGGTTTGGCTTTGGGTGCAGCTTATCCTCAAGAATTGGGTGCTTTTCTATCAAGATTGGATGTGACCCGAACCGTTTTAGAAACTGTCTTGGGTGGGGTGAAAATCTTGGACATCTTTTTGTGAGGCGAGCAAGGCCACGTTTACAGAGCTTTAACCCTCTTCATTTCAAAGAGGCTTATTTGACTAGCGAGCAATTGCCAAAAGTTGGAATTGGTTTAACTGCCATTATAACCACTCTTTTATGCGGCTATCGGTTTACCTCATCTATTAACCAACACTTTCTATTTGACCAAAGATTTGAGAAAAACAAATTGGCAAAGAGGCTATCTCCAAAGAAGGCTCTTTGTGGATTGCCGTTAAAGTAACTTTCATACGCCGACAACAGGAGCTGCAGGCTGACTATTTGAATGCTTTGGCCCGTGACACAGTCCAAGCGGTGAAAACTATTCACTTCACGCCTGAGGAAGACGCCGAGATTGGAACGTGTAATATCTGAAATTGAAGCAAAGAAACAGAGAGAGGATTTATTTCAAGGTGGCTGACGAAAACATCGGAAAGATCACCACCAAGATCGGTGAGCATCGAGAGCTTTGGCCAGGCCCTAGCGCCACTTTCTTTAAGCTTCGCGACGTTTACCATTTCAGGAAAAACCTATACAAAAATTTGGAACACATGGTTTGCCGCTCGCAGTTTTGTCTACAGCCCCTCGGTTGTGGCTGCGTGGCTGATATTCCCCAATTTTTGGAGTTCCTTGCCCTCAGGGCAAGTTACCTTCCGATTGAACGGTGGAAACCGTAATCGAGTCAGTCAGATGGCCATGTGGTTTTTAGATCGGCCGAATTTGCGTGCTCTTCAGGCTTGGGAAGATGCCTTTTTGAGCGTTGAAACTGAGTTGAGCAGAGAAGCGTTGAAACAGGCGTATCATCAGAGCATTCGTCACATGAAAAATGCCGACGAACTGAAGAACTTTTATGATGGCGGCACAGTGATAAAAATTTCTGACAAAGTCTTATCTGATCTGACCGACGAACAACGCACCTTCTTTCGGGTGTACTATGAAGAATTGCTTGAGCGGTCGACTCAAAAATACATGGCCGATATCGGAGTTACGCGCGCGATTTTGACCAATAGTGCCAGATGCTCCAGGTGGATTGGCTGCAGTGACGATCACGCGAGAACAGGCTCAAGCTCTGGTCGAATCCGGCTACTGAAGATGTTTACAATTTCGCTGCGGCTGCGGCTTCCAAGCGTTGGTCCACTGATAACGCTCGACGTAAGCTGGTTGATGGTATGGTGTCGTTTCTGGATGCACAGAATAACCCCAGGTGAAGCGTATTCAGATTGCGGCCAAGCAGTCAGACAAGCCAGGCTATGGCATGCTGTGCGCTTATGATTGCCTCGAACGTCGTGCAGACAAGCCCTTAGAGTTGATGTTTACCTTTGTTTGCATGGCGGGAATCACATCTGGCCTTTGCAACCAATTCAAGATGAGATGTTTAGTGAAAATTCTTGGTTTCATTGTCAAAGATGGTGTTTTCGAATGGTTTTATCTATGGCGTCATCAGTGGGTGTTGAATGATGTGTGGATGAAGTTACAGATGGACACAAAGAACGAAGGAATGTTTGAGAATGTGCCTTCTAGGAAAGGACGCAGAGCGCAGTTTCTTCCGCTACTTTTTAAGCAATTCGTGATAAGGAAAATAGTTTGTGGAAAAATCAAGTGCATTACACAAAACTTATTTGGGCCAATATGAGGGCAGCCTTCACCACTTTTGTTTTGGTTAATTTGGTTACTTTGGGCCGCTTTGATTTAGATAGCTATGTCGTGGGTTACTTGTTCGCGTATTTCACTCCCTTGACCGGTCTTGCTATGAAAATTGAGCAAACTTTCGAGTTAGCATCGGGCTACTTTTCCAAAGATATTCCAGAACACTTGCGTTTTCTCATCCGAGGGCCTAGGAGTATTTGAACAAGGAGGTTTCGCGCAAGCGTCTGTGGTTTAATTTGTTCTACAAAACTTATGAAAATATTTTAGGTTACTGGATGCTCAATTTTCAGCAAATGAAGACAGCGACATTTGGTACTCGTTCGTTTTCGCGTATTTTATTAGGTGGTTACACATGGACTGAAGGAGTAGTGACTGGTCTTCGAAAGATTGGCGAGCTTACCTCATCAGTTCCGGGCGCCCAAAGGGTGACCGATTTATGTCAACACTTCTTGTCGAATAACTACACAGATTTTGAAAAGATCCAACCACCTAAGAAATAATATTTATTTCCTGATCCTTCCTGTAGATCAAGTCACCGCCCCTCGCAACATGAGGGTGCTCGCGGTCATGAGCAGCCTGATTCCCCCAATTTAGTTGGTCCCCTGACGGTGGATTTGGAACTCTCCATTTCTCATCTTCTCTTTCGCCATACGGTTGTTGCTGGGTGTGGATGTAATTGCAGTTCTGAGTTTCTGAGAAAACAGGATTTTGGAGAAGTGGCAGAGCGTTCCACCGCTGATCCCAGACGCGTACCTCAATTCTTTCCGCACGGCCAGAATACTCCACTATTCTCTCCTGTTCGGATACCCCGTCGCCTATTATGTCTGGCAAATTCACATGCCCTTTGTCCTCTACGCTATTTTAGTCGCTTCAGGATTTGCGCACATCACGTTCGTTGAGTTCAACAATCGACTGATGAAGAATTTTAACATCAAGCCTATGAATGGCGTGGGCGACAAACTGGTTTACTCCTGGATACACAGTCGGGGGACAAATATAATTCTGGAAGGCCTGCAGGCAAATGCCGAGCGAGCGGTGGAGGCCTACGACACTCACGTTGCTCAGCCTGTCGGAAGAGCCATAGACTCTGCTGTCATTGAGCCCGCAAAAGAGATCATTGGAAGATGTCGGACCGCCCTGGGTTCATCTGCTCAAATTCCTAATTGGTTGATGATCAACTTTTTGGCAGTCGCAATCATCACGCCACCTATTTGGTGGCGTGATGATGAGATCAACGATCGTCCATCTTTCCCTAATTTTTATTAATTTTGGTAACTCAAAGTTTGACATCATACATCATTTGGTGGTCCTATCACAGTCTCCTATGGTCCAGACAAAACATAATTATGAGAAAAAAGTTTAGCGTCTGTTGCAATCATGATTATTTTTACATACGTGTTTACAACTTAGCCCATGACATGATTGTCATTTATAAGGTCGAATCTCTTATTGGCTACCTTGAAACCTTCAATAGAATAAGAAACTGATATCCCACATCCTATGAACCTAAAAATTGGGTCCCGCAGATAGTCTGTGAGGTTTGAAGCAGCTTCCCAGCCAGCTGGTGGGCGTGGCCGCCAGTCAGAGAGCTCAACGATCTCTTTAACTACAGAGAAATCTGCTCCGCTGCGCTTATTGAGCAAAAGCCAAATCACCTGATGCTGAGCCGCCCTCATGTCCTAACAACATCCTACAAAGAGACCGCTGTCCTGGCGAGCCCGGAGCCTCCTCAACTGGAGGAGCTACTGCGACCATCCCTGCTGTTCTACTGCTAGTACCATGCAGAAGTTGCCCCCCCCCCTGAAAACTGCCGTCTCCACAGCAGTCGATACGGGACCGTTCACATTAAAACTCAATTTAAGACCAAACTCTTCCTGTGCTCTTTCGAACATTCGCTTTGTCTTTACGAACTCGACATGACTCTAAGTGAGTTCATGTATTCCCCACTTAAATCCATCCACTTTCTTTAAAACCTCGGTCAAAGAAAGCTCACTTCCCGTATGGACCATCAAACGAAAGAAAATCTCTTCAACAGACCTAACAAGTGCATCACGAACCTTTGTTCGAACTTCGCTGTTTCCCGCATAGACACCCGGCACCAAAACCTTTGCGTCCAGCCCCGTATCAAGATGTTGAAAATAAGGCAAATCAACATCCGAAATGACCAAAGGAGGAATTGAATTTGAACTGCGTCCCAAAGTAAATACTGAATTGCGGCAAAGGTCGTAATAAACCAGGGACTCCCGTCAAAATGAGGGGCTTCCGCATATCGCCCAAACAATACTCCTGGCAGGTGAAGGCCACTCTCCGAATCAACCCCATGCTGATTCACATTATAACGGTGCCTAAAGTCCTCTCTCAGCCTGTCAAAAGTAGCACGCATCAACGGATGACTGGGCGGGTAAATAAAATCTTCTGTCACCTGAGGAATGTTCGTCTCCCAGTATTTGTTCATTGCGATAGAGGTCATAATGACCTGCATATCCAACCGCGATGTTTTATTTCTAACCGTGCTGCCATCCGGAATCATATCGTATTTGGCCGGAATGAATCCTGCGCCAACGCCTATAAAGCGCTCTTCGATTTTGTTAGCTAAATCAATCATGGCTGGTAACAAAATTGACGGATTGAGAGCCACTCGAGCATTCAAAGAGGGATCAAACATCTCAGCAGAAGCGTAGGCCGTGTGCAATCCTCGCAGCATCTCAACTGAAATTGAAAAATGCGCTTGTGCCTTCTCTTCTTCCCATCGCTCGACCGCGGGATTATCATAATGCTCTACCATATAGTCGATGTTACGTTTCATTACCGTCAAAATGAGTCTCTGCAACGGAATGTCGACAAGGCCTAATTCTTTCATCAGCTGAGAACTTCGAAGTGCGATGACTTGCAAAGGCGGCCCGTCATTTGAGGATAACCCCATTCATTGGGATTTGGTTTGCCATCGGGCATGACAAGAGCATGACCTAAATCATATTTCCCATCCTTAAATGAATGCTTTGGGCCTTTTCACAAAATTGCACATAGGCCCTGGCAAGATCCATTTTGCGTTCTGCGGGAAGATAATCCAATTCTCCTTTGGCCATTATTCTAAACACTAACCGCATCGTGATAGCAGCATCGCGAGTCCAGTTTTTCGATAGTCTTGCCATTCTTGTCGAACCGGATCCCATTCCCTACTTGGGGCTGCCAAGAACGGCTCCTGGAAGCCCTCTTCGAATCCGCTGGACCGCCAAACAGGATCTGATTGGCGCCGACGATATTGTTTAAAATCTGAACCAGAGGTAGGATAACTGCGCCGCCATATGACGACTCAAACGATCTGAATGTTTCGAAAGATCAACCCCCCACGAGATTTGGGGTTCTCTTCACTTGCTAAGCCACCAAGGATAAATTGAGAAAATATATGGGACCAGGAAAATAACACAAATAGAAAGCAGGCCTGGCCGACGCGATTTACCCATGGAAACCCCAATTTTGCGTAAGGTTGAACTAATCCTATTGTACTGTATAGGTGATGGCCAACGAGGGCCATCACCGAGCGCTACAGTGGTACCAACCGGGAGTCCAAAATGGAACTATTTTTATTTCTTCTTAGTGATTTTAATGCGTAAAATCGCTCTACATATGTAAAATCGACGCGGCATTTAATAATTTTACAACAACGCAGTTTTTAAATTCTGTTTCGACTGCCAAAGTTTCGATCAGCAACGAGAGATCAGCAAGAAAAACGCCTAACTCCAATTCCTCGCATGATTTTAATACAAAATTTGGTATGGTGGTCGATCTATGGCGGACGTTCTCTTACAGGTACACAATGGATCCAAAGCTTTTGGTTCTCGAACTCTCTTTGAAAAGGCCAGTTTCGCGGTCAATGAGGGCGAACATATCGGCGTGATCGGGCCTAACGGCGCTGGAAAAACCACCCTGTTTCGCTGTCTTACTCTCCAAGATCAATTGGATAAGGGCCAAATTATTCGCTCTCATTCCCTGCGCCTGGGTTATTTGGCTCAAGAGGAGTTCTTCGAGCCCGACTTGTGTCTCACAATACTGGGAAAACCTGTCAAAGCCTCTTTGGGATCTCAAGAGACTCGGCCAAAATGGGGCTCACCGAAACCCACTCTCCTCTCCCATTGCTGAACTCAGTGGTGGCTATCGAATGAGTGCAAACTCATTGGGCTTATCGGGCAACAGCCAAACTTGCTTCTACTTGATGAACCAACAAACTATTTGGATCTCGAATCTCTGCTTGTGTTGGAAGAATTTCTCCAAAGCTTTGGTGGGGCTTTTTACTCATCTCATGACAGAGAATTTTGCGGCGCACAACAGATCACACTCTTGAGGTGGAGGCTGGAGATTTTACAAAGTTCAATGGACATATCGATGACTATTTTGAACAAAAGCCGTTTTGCGAGAACAGCTTGCTAAGCAAGCCATGTCTCAGGATGCCAAACGTAAAACGATCCTTCAATTTGCCGCCCGCTTCGGAGCCAAAGCAACCAAGGCCCGCCAAGTTCAGAGTCGCTTAAAGCGACTTGATAAAATGGATTCTATCGAACTCAAACCCATTTTGGTGGGAGCCAGTATTCCATAGCCCCTCCCTTTAGAACGGGCAAAACTGTTCTCTCTGCAGAAGATTTATGTATAGGCTACGGAGACCGAACTATATTGTCTGGAATTGAACTCGCCCTTGAACGGGCAGATCACGTTGGCATTGTAGGTGTCAATGGGCCGGTAAGACAAGCTTATTGAAAGTCCTCGCCGGAGTTATGGCTCCCCTCCATGGAACGCTGAAATCAGGACATGGAGTCACGACAGGCTATTACGCCCAGCATGTCGCAGAGGAGCTCAATCTGACGGATACTGTTTATGAAGCTCTCATGCGAAAAGCCCATCCAGACATCCTTCCTCAGCAAGCAAGAGATTTGGCAGGGGCCCTTTTGTTTTCAGGAACAGACATCGAAAAGAAGGTCAAAATTTTATCTGGTGGCGAGAAGGCACGAGTCGCGCTCGGACAAATCCTCTTGAAGCGATCACCTTTGCTTATTCTTGATGAGCCCACCAACCATTTGGATTTCCATACCGTTGAGGCGCTCACTCAAGCCCTCCAAACCTATGAGGGAGCCGTCGTCATCGTCAGTCACGATCGAAGTTTTATCAAACGTCTCGCGAAAAAGATTATCGAAATCAAAGATGGCAAGGCCTTACTCTACCCGGGAACCTACGACGAATATGTTTGGAGCCAGAGGCAAGGGATTTTATCCACGCCTTCTCATCAGTCAGAACCAGCGATGGGCAATACCACGCTCCACGCCATGGCCTCAGTAAACAATCTGTATTCAACCAACCCAAGCTCAGAAAACTCACTTAGTCACTCCTCCAAGCCTAAAGAGCTGAGAAAAAAAATTGAAAAGGAAATTTCTCTTCTTCAAAGAAAAATATCCTCAGACGAAAAGCGCTGCATTGAATTGACCGAAGCTTTACAGACATCGTCGGGATCAGAGGCCCAAGCTAAAATGAGAGAGCTAAGTGATTTAGGTAAACAAATGTCGAGTCTGGAGGAAAAATGGTTTTCTCTTATTGGGCAACTCGAGCAAGCAAAAGAAAATTTGAAATGAACTAATATCTGCTGAAAACAAGAAACAACAAGGTGGTCCCATGCATCCCTGGCACGACGTAGCAGTCGGAGAAGAATCTCCCTTTTTTGTAAATGCTATCATAGAAATTCCGAAGGGCTCTAAGGTCAAATACGAGCTCGATAAAATGAGCGGTCTGATCAAAATGGACCGAATCCTTTTCAGCTCTGTCCATTACCCAGCTAACTATGGATTTATTCCTCAAAGCTATTGCGAAGACAATGATCCTCTGGACATTCTCGTTTTGGGACAAGAAGCAGCAGTCCCTCTTTGTATTATGCGAGCAAAGCCAATTGGCGTTATGAAAATGCTGGATCAGGGCGAAGCAGATGATAAAATTATTTCAGTTCACGCCGATGATCCTGAATATACCCAAATCAATTCTATTAATGATTTACCTCCGCACAGAATCAAAGAAATTCGACGATTTTTGAGGATTACAAGGCACTGGAGAACAAAATCGTCAAGGTGGAAGAGTTCTTTGACTGCGCGGAAGCTCATCGAGTCATCGAAGCGGCATTGGCTCTCTACAAGAACACCAGCTTTAAATAAATCGAGGCTGATCTCAACACAGCACCAAAACCCCGATGTGACCGTTCACCCAAGTTTCATTATGAGACGGGTGTCAGAGAAGAAACTGACAGGTGTATGGATTTAAGGCAGTCGCGCAAACTTAACTCCTGATTCCAAACGAACGCAGGTGACCCGAAAAATTGCACTTCCACCCATTGAACAATCAATCGAGGGGTTTTAATGGGAAAAATTAACAAATCTTATTTCAAAAAGATCTTAATCGCGATGAGTGCACTATTTCTGACTTTGGTTGGTAATCATTGCGGGAAGTTTAATTCCAAAGATTTGCGTCTTTCTGGAGATGGATCTCGCGGTTCGTAATGGCAAGATTTTTTCAAGACGATCAAATTTATGAAAAGGAATTGGCCTTTAAAAATCTTAACGGCTACGCTCTTTTTGAAGACGATATTGTTTTGGGAAAAATTGACGATCTACGTTCTAAACCTCTTAATTTTGTCCTACCTTCCGCAAAACGGGAATTCTTGATTTTGATCAATTCAGTGGAGTTCAGTCCTTTGCCTTTGCTATTGAGGGCGGACGACTTTGGACAAAAGGTATCGTGCCCTATGTAATTACGCGGCTGTTTCGGGCGCCACCGGCAGTGTCAAATCGGCGATGGAGGCGATTACAAGCAACACAGGGATCAAGTTCGTCGAGCGGACCAATGAGGTCGATTACCTGGAATTCGTAATGTCAGATCAGGCCAATACCTGCGGATCATACGTCGGCCGGCAAGGTGGAGCGCAGCAAGTATTTATCCAGTCCGGTGGTTGTGGGTTGGCAGCTGATGTGCACGAAATACTTCATGCTTTGGGCATGTGGCATGAACAATCGCGAACAGACCGAGACACTCACGTCGAAGTCCTATACGAAAACATTCAAGAAGAATATAAAGATCAGTTTGATATTTTTCCTGGCATTGTTCTTGGCGCCTACGATTTCAACTCGATTATGCATTATGGGTAAAATTCTTCTCCAAAAACGGAAATGATACTATCCGAAGTCGCAATGGCGAAAAATTGAACGAGTTCTCCCGATGAGCGGACTTGATGCCTCTGGAGTTCAAGAGCTCTATCGGTCTGAGCTGAGCAGCGGCGGAAGCCAATGCGATCCTGCAACCAAGGGAGGAAGCTGCAATATTGCCAACGGTACAGGTCAGATAGAAGGACAAACATGTAACACAGCAAATCAACAGTGGACAGGTGGGGTCTGCCGCGTGAAATCATGCAACACTGGATTTCAACCCGATACTGCCAGAGCCGCCTGCGTTACAGCCGGAAGCAATAACGAGGCGCCTCGTGGCAATGTCGACACTATATTTGGAGATGGAATCTTGGGTGGATGGGCCTATGATCCAAACGATGCCAATGTCAGCATCGCCATACATTACTACATCGATGGTGCATTTGCTGGAGACAATATCGCTAACAAAAAACGCACCGACGTCAACGACATCGTAAAAATTCCGGGCAACCATGGCTTTGAATTTAGAATACCAGATAGCTATCGAAATGGTCAGACGCACACGATCAGAGCCTACGGAATTGATCTTCAAGGACAAACCAATCCTGAACTCGGAGCAAAATCCTTCTCTCTAGGTGGACGGGCAAAGCCAATTAGCGCTTCCTTCACCACTACGGGCGGTCGTCTCAAAATCTCCGTTCTCAATGCCGGCCCAAGAGGAGAGACAAAAATTGATGGCTCATTCGATTGGACAAAATTCTTGACTGATAAATGGAGCACCGATGGCAATAACTACTCCCTCGATCAACCACTTAGTAATTACACGCCGGGCTCAACTATTGTCGTGCGCTTTAGAAACCCCGATGTAGCAGGAGAATCAAGCCTCACAATCAAAATCCCAGATGAAGAAGGCTCTGCTCAAAAAATCAAGCCCATGTCGGAAACGTTGATGGCTTTTTTGGGGATGGAATCTTCTATGGATGGGCTTATGATCCAAACGATGCGAATGTCAGCATCGCCATACACTACTATATCGACGGTGTTCTTGCTGGAGACAATACCGCCAACAAAGCACGCGCCGATGTCAACGACATCGTAAAAATTCCAGGCAACCATGGTTTCGAATTTAGAATCCCTGATAGCTATCGAAATGGACAGGCACACACGATCAAAGCCTACGGAATCGATCTTCAAGGGAGAACCAATCCTGAACTAGGAGCGAAATCCTTCACTCTTGGGGCGCAAGTAAAGCCAATTAGCGCTTCCTTCACCACTACGGGCGGTCGTCTCAAACCCGCCCGGGAGAGACAAAATGGCTCTTCGAGGAACCCCGAAAAGGAGCACCGACGGCAAAACACAGGCATTCAGCAGGAGTTGGCTTGAACCCGGGGGAAGCAAGTCCACGGCAGTACCCATCAACCGTCAGCGCCTCCTTCACTACATCGGGCGGTCGTTTGAAAATGACAGTTCTCAATGCCGGTCCACGGGGAGAGACAAAATTGATGGTTCATTCGATTGGACCAGATTCTTACCCGAAAAATGGAGCACCGACGGTAATAACTACTATCTGGATCAGCCTCTGAGCAATTATCCTTCAGGAACCACTTATGTGGTCCATTTTAGAAATCCGGACGTGGCTGGGGAAGCTGTTCTTACAGTAAGGATTCCTTAATCTGGATAGAATTGTCTGTCTGTCTATTTATTTTCATTCGAAAGAAATTCCTGGCACCCGTCCAGGAATTTTCTCAAATACACCTTTTCAATTTTCTCAACACCTGAACCCTTTTTGCTGACGACCCACATCTTTATGTCCTCAGTGGGCCATTCAATTATAAGAAGGAATATTTTGGTGAGATCATCTCTTCCTCCAAGATATAATTTTCCGACATACACCATGCTCTCAGGATCAACGAAGCCCAGACTCCTATTTTGTCTTTTCAGACGCTCTTCCTTATAATATGCTTTATAAGTATCGTAAAACTCTCCCACCTCGGTCAGCGGTCCAAATTCAATATTTTGAATGCCTCCACCAGCGAATCCTACCCCTGCTTTCAACTCTATCCCGCCATTTCGATCCCTGGTTATATCCTGTATGTTTAAGACCAAGCGAATTTGATCTCTTCCAGAACTCACAAAATATTGGCCAACCTCACTCGCCAAAGCACTCTCCGCAAAACGAGCCGCCTGTTTCTTTGAAGCCAGAAGCTCTTCCGGAGATCCTTGAGGGTCTATCGAAAGACCTTGAAGTCCTTGATAGTTCAAGTTTTCCACGTTCAAATTTTTCATTGCCCATTCCTGATCGACTCACAACCCAAAGATTGATGTCACCAGAGGGCCAAGTCACAAACAAATAAAATTCTTTTGTGACCTTGTTCTTTCCTCCAAGATAATAACTAACCACCACCACACTATCCTGTGAAATCTGAAGCTCATTTACTTTTTGCCCTCTCTTTTTCCTGTTATATTCATGAAGGATTCTGTCCAAGACCTCTCTGTAATGAAGTCTCTCAGCCCCCCTCCAACCAAGGACTTTAGAGTGAGGGGAAAGGCTCTATGCCCAATTCGTCTCAGATTGCTCGCGATTTCTATTTCGCCATTTTTGTCGTTCGCTACTTGTCTGATCTCCAGCTCCCATCGCATTTGATCAGGCCCTTGGGAGTAAAGAATAAGTCCTGCACGATCTGAAAGGATTTGAAACGCAAAGGCCTTAATTTCCCTTGCGCTGATATCTCTCAAAGAAGGGTTTGAAGGAGAATTTGCAGAACAGATCTGAGCGGCTGCAAACAAAAAACCAAGGGGCCACAAAAAAACATTCCAAAAATAGGATCCAAGCAAGCTCATTGTTCTTCCCACCAAAATCGACCCAAAGCATCTTATTGGGCGATCATCTGCATTTTCTGGGCCAATGGCAGCCTAACAATGAAAGTCTAGCAAGCATCCTCTGAAAATTGAGATTCAATCCAGTGCAAAGGACCTTCAAACGCCCTGATAAGATAACGAGCTCTTTGATTATAATAAGAATCTGAAGTCGCTCCAGCTTCCAAATACTCTATGAGCAGCTTCTTGGAGTCTTCTGATGATATCTTGCGCTCTTTGTTGTCTGGGCAAATGTTAAATCCAAACTGCTCTGGTCGAATTTCAAAATCTCTTTCTACAACCAAGCCCTCTCTGTTTTGATAGGAGGCAAGCAGGCGCGTCCCCCTTGCCAATGAAGGCTGCACAGAGCCTTCCAGCCCCTTAAAAATCACGATGCCCGCTTTGAAACCAGCCTTCTGGATGAGTTCATTTCCCTTCTCCTTGAAAGATCCATGAAAGACGGAGGTAATTAAAACATCGGAGGAGAAGGGGTTAAAATATTTCTCAATGGTTGCCATGAACGGTCTTTTTATCATCAAACCGCGTATGTACCTCCACTCTTTAAATCCGGAAAAGAGAGATTCAATATTGAAAAAATTCCCCAATTGGAATCTCTCAAAAACCTTGTCGTCGAAGACTGTAGAGATATTAGTTCCAAACTTAGGCCCCGAAGATGGCCCTCCCAAATAAATTGCTTCGTGACCTCTCTTTTTTATCAGTTGACCTAAAAGGGGGGTCAGCAAGAAATTTCGATCCAGCCCGTCAAAGGCTCTGAAATTTGCCAAAGAATTCGCTCTTTGTGATCATATTTGCAATCTGTCTTAGTCTTATTGTGTCTTTGATAGCATTCATCCAATGCCTTTAAAATTCCCTCATATTCGCCCACGCAAGCATGTTTCATACGCAAATATGTGGCAATCATGGCCTTTGCTTGCTGATCAAAACTTTCGGAGAATAGCAAAGAACCAAGTTCATAAGCCTCTTGAACAGAAAGATCTTCACCTGAAAAAACTCTTTTGACCCAAAAATGCTCGATTGTGTTCTCTCGAAAGAAATGACTGGCAATTACATCCGGCCTCTGGAACAAGCTCTCCCCCAACTGCAGTTCAAAAATCCTCTCAGTTAAAGATGGTTTTTTGAGAAATAGAGCAGACAGAAAAACAGCATTTTGAATAGGGACAGACTCTCCATTTTGTATTTGCTGAAGAATCTGACCCGACAGCTCTTCCGAACAGCTGTCAGATCCATGCTTTCCGACACCAACCTTCTTGATGCCTTCAACTATTGGATTAAAACCAGGTTCCGCCTCAAACACTCCCACCCCCTCAGATCTGATTGATTCAGCTATGCTATTCAACTGCACCTCGATTGCACCCGTAACAAGATACAATCAAAAGAGATGTACACAATCAAAAATAATAACGCAATCCAATCGAAATATCAGGCTCGCCCTTAGTGATCTGGGTGACATATTGGGTGTGGGACAGCTGCCCCGCCAATTCCAAGGCAAGAAAAATCAAATGACTTTGTCAGTCCCCAACCAATCGAGGACCAGCCAGGTATTCTTCCTCCAGGTCCGGGTCATTTTCAGTCCTAAAACCGACTCCTCCACCCAAACCAGCCAAAACCAGCAGCTCATTACTTCAAGAAGCTGGGGTGAACCCATAAATAATCTGCCCAAGTGCGGATGTTCTGTACGCCCCTTCATCTCCATAGCTACAGCCGCTTCTATTGTGTTAATCGAAGACCAAGCATAGGAAGCCGAGACGCCAAGGCTTGTGCCCAATGTAGCCCAAATCCTATGTCACCCTTTTCTTTAGAATACTGGTAACGACTCTCATAATCGGCGAACGCGGACAATGTCCATACAGCCAAAACAAAGAGTACAGACCGCCTTTAACTATCTCTATTTTTTTGTCATCGAGTGCATTTAAAACTCCTTTTATTTTTCAACAATCCCAGGATAGTCAAAGCAAAGACATTCCGATCTCTGACTGACTCTTCAGCAAAGGGATTGGCGCCCATGAAAACCACTCCTATATTTTTTGCCAAAGGCGTGCCTATTATCATGAGCCCAGGTACTTGGATTTTCGGGTTCCAAAATTGATCCAGACATCTTGATTGTGTTTGGGCATTTTCGAAGAAAATCCTCATCTGCTAACAAGCACTTTCCTTTTTTCAATAAACATTCAAAGTCACATTTTTCGATTTATTTTCTAATCCTTTTTTTTTTGGTAGTAGCAGCGTTCCCTATCTATTGTAGCAATCATAGATGGACCAACCGACTCTTCTTCACGCCGTGATTTCGAGCAAAGAAGTATGAATTGGTGACACACATTATGTTAGATACTAAGTTTGCGTTTAGCCGGCGTCTTTTCGCTTTCCGTTCTGGCAGGAGTTCAGAGTTCAATCGTCGGGCCGCATGCAGATCCGCGCTCAGAGACGCCAATGCTATCTCCGTCGGAAATCTCCATTTACTCTACTTCCGGATCTGAAAATTCCCCACCTCCCGCCCTCTCCAGAAAACAAAAAAATTAAACCCCAATGGGTCTAGATGAAGAACAAATGCAGATACTTTTAGAAATGCTCAAAAAACAGTCCACCTTTGCAAGTGTTTGACGTCTTTGTAATTTACGGAAGCCGGTTCATTTTGACTTTGGCTCAGCCTTCCACTATCAGCGACCTTGATATCGCACTAATTCCCAAGGAGCCTTCCGGATATTTCGGCAGAAACATACAAGAATGCGAGGGTGGCAGCGAGTGATCTCTCTTTCGCCGTTAAGGTCATGGTCAAATTCGATTTGCGCGCAAATCGGAGCTTTCCAGATCTTATTCAGGATCCTGGTTTTTTTAACCCCTCCTCCATCGAGGAATATGTCCAAGCCTGGTCGGAGTTTCAACTCAGCCCAGGGGCCAGGCTAAATCATGCCCTGTTGATTAAAGACGCGTGGCAGACCTTTTGAAAAATCGAGGCCTTGGCACCTGGTTCACAAAGAATTCGATCGTGATTTTTCGCGACAGATCAGCAGCTAACTGGGCCGCTGTGCTCAAGTCAAGGGGATTCTACAATTGGACCCACCTCCTAAAAACTTGGTGTCAATTTGGCATCAGGACAAATATAGGCCATCCAATTTTTCAAACGCCGCGGGTTGCCCCGAGCGTCGAACGGACGTCCCTTATTTACCAGAAAGTTGATACAGTAACTGTCCCCCATCATGAACTATTTACATATTACAGTTAGTCTTGCCCATATTTGAGATTTCCATCTATGTTCTGATCGGGCTAACAATTGAATTTATCAAGCTTGAATCAACAACCAGAGGCCTAAAGTCAGAAGGACAACAGGCCCACTATGGGAGGAACAATGAAAAAAGCTCTTTTTGTTTTCGCTGGTCTCGTTCTCAGCTCTGCGGCATTCGCTGATGTCGAAGTGGAACTACTCACCTGCTCAGAACTGACATCAAGGGCGCACCGACTTATACAGTTAAACAGGTCGCGGGGCCTCACCTCCTTCCCTAATAGCTCCTTTTGGACCGTCACAGAAAAACCACTCAACCCAATGGCAGAATCTAAGACTGAAACTATTTCTGGCGAGGGCCGAGTTGTTCACCTCAAAGGCACGGCGACCAAGCTTTTATTTTTCGGCTGACCTCGGCAGATCAGGCTACATCCATGTTTATTTCGACCAGAAAACAAAAATCTCTTATTGACATCGCGACCATGCATATCTCAACCCATGGCCCCTGACCAGAATATTCTTGCACAACTGCAGGTCATTACTAAATTCAGCGAATTTCGATAACGTAGATTTTACGAAAATGACACTAAACTCCGAGTTGTCAATTTTACTCTTCAGGTTTTAATTTCTCAACCTTTGCAAGATTTTCTGGCACGACCTTTGTAGTATTCTATTTCGTCTCCATCAATAGTGTCATTTCGACTCCGGTGGAAACGGAGTTCAATATTACAAGGGGGATAATCTATGAAAAATATAAACCGGTCACTTCTTTTTGTTCTGTCTGCTATTTCTCTTATTCTTATTCAAACCCAAAGAAAGCAAGGCCCTTGGTGCTGGAGATTTTCGATATCATCGACGAGATCCGCGATCACCGCGATCACCGCGATCATGGCCACAGACTGCCCCCTCCTGACAGACCCTTTCCAGGACGCCCTGGACATCCTTCAGAAAACATGGAGTGTCGGGCCGTGGATCGAGGACATGAAGAACATTTTAATGGCCATGATTCCTGCTGGTCTTGCCTTCGAGAGCACGGAGATTGCGTTGAAAGGTGTGAAAGTTCCTTTTACCGATGCCTTGCTCAAGGACATGATGGACGTGGGCGTTTCACCTGCCAAAGCGATCCGGGGTTTCGGACCCTCCGAAGAGAAAGCTGCCCGCGACGCCATCTTCCAATGCAGGAATGAGCGCCTCATCGACTGCCGGGTAGTTGAATGCAACCGGGGCCGAGGCGAAGTGTCTACTCGGTCCTGCGGACGGCGCAGATAATAAGAAAAAAAATTCACCAGCGGGCCGGCCCATTTCTGGGTCGGCCTTAAAAACTCAGCTTCCCCCTGCCGCAAAAGTCACATCCACGACCGGATAACGGCATCTTCTAGTTCTCGATCAAGTTGCATCTTTAGTTTCTTCAAAAATTCAGGATCCTCCAATAATGCTCTTTTAATTTCCTCTAGTCTAGCAGCGCCGGTTGCGCTTTGTTTCAATTGCCCTACTTGCTCTAAAACATCGATCTGTGAACAATTCGGGTCGAACCTTCCCAGACTTCAATAAAGTCCTGCGGTATCCCACTCTGACCTCGCGGAAAAGGGCAAAGAGCCTCTGCAGCAGCACAATTTTCTCTCCATAAATAACCATATCCGTAAAAACGCTTGACGGATCTTTCCCTCCCGCCATGCCGCCGAGGTGCAGGGTTAAAAGTGCAAACCTTTGACAAAAAATCCCCACCTCGACCTCAGCAAACACCGTTTCGGGATCCATCAGGACTGTAAGATCCAAAACGACCCTCCGTCTTTGGTACTTCAATTTTCATGAAAGACGGAACAGAGTTGCTGGATTCAACGTCTTTGATGTCAGTTATAAAGCCAGTGGGTATCGTTCCAAACAGGATTCAGAGGGTAGGGATGCTCATAGCTAAGCACATAGGTTTTATTGAGATCAGAAGGCAGAAATTTCTCTAGGACCGCTGAAGACTTGGTTGAAACCGAAAAATTCAATCCGAGATACTTGTCATGCCCCTCTATGGCCCCGTAACTGACTTCAAGCTCCATTGTTCCCTAGTCCTGGAAAAAATCCCCTTGTCCTCGGAAGATTTAAGAGGTCGACCAAGAAAACGTCCATTTGACCAATAGGTACCATGAGATTCAACTTCCCCTCTCGCCTTTACGTCGCGTGCCCCCAAGAACGAACACGAAGGAACACAGACACAGTATTTTTTTAAAGACCTCTAATGTTATATGATGCCTATTCACTAAAATGCCTCCCTTAACGATATGTTTATGTTTAGTTGCTCAATTGCCTCGTCATCACGATCCCGCTGATGCCAAGAAAACCTGGCCCCATTCTTGCTGAATATCGAACCGCGACTCGGAAACAAACTTCTACAACGTTCTAAGGAGAATTCAATGATAAGAATTACACCTACACCCTTGCTTCTAACGACACTCATAGGATTTGGGCTTTCGGCTTTTGCTGAACCGAACGAGACTAAGTCTCCTAACTATTCACCGGTGCCGACCGCTCAGGCGAGGAGCCTCGACACGAAAAACTACCTCCGGTTTCCCGGATGGAACGATATCGAAATTATTAAAGAGGGCGCGATTGACCCCAAACTAAGCGAGCAAATTGAAACCACTCATTGGAGCGGACGCTATCTTAAGTCAACTGAAGTGGCTGCAAATTCGGGACTTCGATGTCAAGGTCAGTCAAATTCTTGCTCCATCAAATAGTCATTTGGAGATCATTATTCCGTTTGCCGTTGGCGTCCGATATCAGGAGAACGGAACTGTCTCCCAGACATTTGCGCAGGGTACGATTAACGTTGAAGGAATGATCATCTTAATCTTTCAAAATGGAGCCGTTGTCGACATTCGGAATCGAACACTACGATGACTCTCAAGAAGTGGAAAGATGGGGGCGAAAATTGGGCGCCATAGATCAGTATGATGGTGAATTCATAAAGGGTGTTATTACTGGCCCTTTAAAAATTACCTCTCTGAGCCAAACTCACAGGAAAATCTAATCAAGCTTCTAAAAACTCACGGGATCCCAGTTTTCTCCCGTTGGAGGAAGGTATCCAGCCGAATGAAGGGAAGATAAAAATACCAAATTACTTTTACTTCTTTTCTGAAACCCAAGAAAATCTGGCTTTAACAGGGACACTCCAGGATAAAGCCATAGCTAGATAGGGATCTCTCAAAAGGGGGGATTCTCTGTGAGAATATTCAAAACAATAAACATCAGAAGTGAGGAAATTTATGAAAAGTGTTTTTAGCTCTTTTGGTTGCGGTGGCCAGCGGATCTGTTCTTGCGGAGGAGGTCGGTGGATTTAGTATGGGCACCAGGGCTGGAACTTCCTTGCTAGCAATAAACTGAAGGTATTGGCATTTCAAGATCCAGTTGTATCTGGAGCAACCTGTTTTGTTTCAACCGTGGAAGCAACTGGTCTGACTTTTCAAGTGATCCGTCAGATTCAAGTATAGCCTGCCGACAAACGGGTCCAATATCTGAAAGTGACTTGAGGAAAATTGAAAAGAGCTCTGAAGGAGAGGATATTTTCTCTGTCGACAAGGGTGGCTTTAATAAGAAATTTTTTAATCTCTTTAAGGAACTAAACGTCAGAAGAATCTATGATAGGAAGAATAATACCTTACTATACGTCACTACACGACTAAGCTCATCGAAGGACATATAAAAAATTCGCTGAGCGCGATTACTCTCTACAACAACAAGTAGAACCCAAAAAAATTGAGGTGATAGAATCGGCCGGGAGCGTATTTTTGCGCACGGCCGAAGCGAATCTCCACAACAAGAAGGCATCTCGCAGAGATGACCCATTTAAAACCATTTTGTAAAATATTTATTTTGGTGAAGTTTTGAGTGATCTTTTCTTTTTTACCATCTAAGTCTCACCTCTCCTGTAACTTCGCCTTTCCAAGACTGGCACACCGATTGCTCTGAGGTAACCTCCAACTATGGGTATTTTTGTATCTTCTATTTTGTTCAATGCAAGACTGAAATCCTTTACCAAATCTATCAATAATGTTCTCAAACGAACTCCGGAAATACTTGCGATTGCGATTGTATTTTGGACGGGGCCAGGACAGGGTGAAACAGTCAGTTGCCAAAATCAATTCTTGCGGGGATATCTACAATAAGCCGACCGTCCGAATTCGGTTTGTTTGCTCGGATGGCATGTGTATTTCGCCGCGATGGGAACTCGTGGTTAAAAGACTACTTGCAAGACGTCGTGTCGACAACGTGATTGTGAGCCACATCAGCATGAAGAATTCAACTCCCGAGCAAATTATAAGCGGTCAAGACGTGGTGATTTTGTTGATCCGCCCAAAGGATCCCCATCTTGATGACTTCCTGGAATATTATGCGTGGGCCACCGACGCATCTGAAGGTCGCAGCATCAAGGTTCTCAAATTAACCGATGACTCCCCTGAACTTGAGGAAGTCCGCCGATTATTAAAGATGGTGTTGACGATATCTACACGGCTTTCTATTTGTCTCGGCTGTGCACGTTTTACCACATCGAATGCACCATTCCTCCCCGTACCGAATTCAGTCGAATCGAATCCAATAGATAAATTGTCCCCGGCCTTGTTCCATCTCAAAATGAGACGAAAGACGCCAAAAGCTAACTTTTTGTCGATTTTCTATCAATCAAGTTTCTGCAATTTGGAATTGGATGTACGATGATAGGACATGGATTAGCTCCTGCTGTGAGTACGTAAGATCCGGACATGAAGTTGACAGACCGTTCTTCTGCGAAGTCCTAATAAATTGGATACCATAATGCAAATAATTGGCTCAAACCGATTTGCGAATGCGCCTCATCGGGATATTAGCCAAAAAGGGATGGCAGGTAAGGACGATGAAAATTTTAAATTCAAGAAAAAATAGAAGTCGGTTGGGACAGCAATTGGTTGCAGTTTTTTTTACACTGGGAATAGCAGGATCGCCTTTCGGTCAAACTGCCGCAGCGGCGGGTGGGGATGGTCGGTGGGTCCAGCCCCTGCATTCCGACCCCCGTCCCCTGCAGCACCCACTGCCCCTGCTGCAGTGCAGCTGCCGCCGCCCCTGCTGTGGCGGCCACCGGTGCCACCACAGCGGCCACTCCACCATCCCCCCAGGTGGCGGCGGAGCAGATGATCCTGGTTGCACTAAGGCCTTTGATGCACTTTCAAAACAATGCGTCGCCACAGCAGCAACATATGATGCAAACGCGCAGATCGGAGTCAGTTCCTTGAATCAAACTCCTGGCAACATCCACGGGGCGGCTGGGACTGAGGAGAATGCTGCGCGCATAGGCCAAGGCGCTAATGCCGGAACTGCGGCTGCTTGCGCTGAAACCCTTAAAAAATGTGAAGAAACCTGCGGGAAGGCAGTTACTGAGCACAAGAATAGAGGGAATGCTTACAGAACCGCTAATCAGGCAACTCTCGCAATGCAACAAGATACCTATGCTAATACCGCCCAGGGTCACATTGAAAGTTGCAAAAAGAACATGGGCACGCTCGTAACTGAAACCGGCATCAGCGCCACCACGCTTGGACTTGCGGCAGCGGCTGCGGGCGGGATATTTCTTCTGACAAAAAGCAGTGGAAGCAAGGACAAATCATCAGGCGATGACACCACCACCACTTCTGATGACGCTGGGCGATCCAATTAGCACTGACCCGGACTCTGGATTTCAGACTTATGATAAAATGGTGGAGTATTGGACCACCAACCATTGTGTGGCCGTTCTATCAAACAAGATTAGCGCGTCTGAGGACATAAAGTCTAATTGCTCAATCATCTCTAAAGATCCAAGCTTTAGCTCCTCATTGGCTTCTCTGGGCACTTGCTCAGGGGTAGATAATTACGGCGCCCTGATTGCTTTGATAGACTTAACAATTATTGCCTCCAAGTCACAGAAACAAGTCGCTCAAGTGATCCAACATGTGCTGGCTTTTGTGTTGCAAAGCCCGAAGCTGATTCCTGCAAATACGTTGTGGGATACAGTAACCCCAATTGGTGTCCCAACAATTCAACCGATAGATCAAAATGCAATAACAGATCAGACATCTTCATCTGGATCGCCATTTGCCACAGGAAGGCAACACCTATCGGCCGCTTACTCAAGGAGTTTCAGTGGCGGCACGTCAGCTACGTCTCCTCATCAACACGCGGGACACCCCGCTACGTGTCCTCATCACAGAGTCAAACCGGATCTTCATTGAGTCCCAGAATCGCAGTCCCTGCTTCTGGAACAAGAACATTGGCTTCTGCCGGACAGCCAGATTGTTCGTCCTCACAAATGATGAACAGCCTGAATGTCCTGGCGCCGATGACTAAATACTGTTCTCAATATGGCTCTGGGGAAAGGCTGCGCAGAATTCTGTAAAACACATAAGGGAGTATGCAAAAAGTAAGAAGGGCGGTTTGAAAACGATGAGTGGGGAATGCTAGCAAATGGGGAATCGCTTTTGCGTTTTTAGATTTGCTTCCTTTTTGAGGCTTCACTTGCTTGTCGTGTTCGCGGTCCCATTGTTGGCCCACGGGCAAGGGGCAAGCGATCCTGGCTGCGAGAGCACCTATCAGAAAATGACGACTGCTTGCCTGGCAACCAAAAGCGCGCAAGAGAGTACCGCTGCCTCTGCCATCACGACCATGGGCTACAAACAAAGCACTGCGATCAACCCCAACGCCAATATTCAAAATGCTGCCAGCCAGACTGGCCAGGCGGCAAGCGCCAGCATCGGGTCTGCTTGCAATCTGCTCGTGAGGTTGCGTAGTTTTGCGGAGAACAAATAAAATTCCATAAGGGAAGCTGATCGATATTGCAAATGACTCCGCCATTCCACAGGCTGCAAAGGCCCAATGGATTATGCTTACATCGCGAACGACCGCCATAGGCCTCTTGCAAAGCCACAAACCTTGGAACTGGCCAAGACGTCGAATACTTGGCGTGGACATTGGGGGGCGCTGCTGTTTTGGCCGGCGCAGTGGCACTTGCAACCAAGAGCGGAGGAAGCGGAAACAACGGGGACAGTGGCAGCGGCGGAAGTGAAAATACAGAGTCTCAATCGGATTAATCCACATCTCAAAGCATGAGTACTGATCCCACCGGAGCTGATGGCAACAGCACTGGGACCGGCAGCCTTTCAAGTCCAACAGCCACAGCGGGCAAACCGAATGTCCTACCTCTGGCTTAAATATTGGGAGGATTGCGCGGATTCGACGAATTTCTCAAAACCGGCTTGCTTTGATCCAATCAATGATTACTGTCTAGAGATCGTTCCCGGCAGCCGCTTGAGGGCGATTCGATTTGGCTCAGGGTTCTGCAAACAAATCCC